>NZ_JAUQTX010000062.1:0-28493 GCF_059803775.1 Azospirillum sp. UFLA03-27
GTTATAGTCTCGTGGGCTCGGAGATGTGTATAAGAGACAGGGGTGGACCTGTCCACCGGCATCAACCCCTGGCCTTACCCGCTGCCGCCCATCCCAGCCGAGGCTTGGGCGCGCCTGCCGAGCCGCTCCGCCGAAACCGCGCTGAGAGAGGCCGCAGCGGCCTGTTACGGCGCGCCGTCGCCGGACCGCGTCGCCGCCGCGGGCGGTTCACAGGCGTTGATCCAGACACTGCCGCGGTTGCGACCTCCGGGGACGGTCACCGTTCTGGGGCCGACCTACGCGGAGCACGCCGCGGGCTGGGCCAAGGCCGGACATCGCGTGGCCGAAGTGGAATCGCTGGAGGAATGCGCCGCCGACGTGGTGGTGGTCGTGAACCCGAACAACCCGGACGGCCGCATCGTCCCGCCCGAAACGTTGCTGGCGCTGGCCGATCGGCAGGCGGCGCGGGGCGGTTGGCTGGTGGTGGACGAGGCCTTCGCCGAGGTCGTCCCGGACTGCAGCGTGGCCGCCGAGGCCGGGCGCGCCGGGCTGGTCATCCTGCGCTCCTTCGGGAAGTTCTTCGGGCTGGCCGGGGTGCGGCTCGGCTTCCTGCTCGGCGAGTCGGCACTGGTCCGGGATGTGCGTGCCGCCGCGGGACCTTGGGCGGTGTCGGGTCCGGCGTTGGTGGTCGCCACGGCGGCGCTGTCGGATTCGGCGTGGATCGCCGCCACGCGGCGCCGTCTGGCCGACGCGGCGGCCCGCTTCGACGCCCGGTTGGTGGAGGCCGGGGTGCGCGTCGCCGGAGGCACGTCACTCTTTCGTCTCATAGACGATCCACAGTCTGCCGGGCTTTACAATGAGTTGGGCCGGGCCGGGGTGCTGGTGCGCCGGTTCGACTATCGGCAGGGGTGGCTGAGGCTGGGCCTGCCGGTGGACACGCTGACGGAAGACCGTGTGGCAACGGCGTGCGGAATGTTCAAAAACCGATAGATTTTGCGCTCAGGATAGGCGATCACCACCATAGCGCGACAAGATGGCACACAGGGGCAAAAACGCGCATCGGCTAACGTACTCTTTGTTTGCCCTATCGTGGCGCAAGAATCTTCCATGACGCTGTGGGGGCCATGCTGGATTCGGTTGGTTCAATGAGTTCTTCTGGGGATGCGGAGGAAACCCGTGTGGCGCTGTGGCGTGTGTTCGACACGCTGCCGACGGGGGTCTGCGTCACCACGGACGCAGGAACCATCCTCTACGCCAACCCGGCCCTGCACGGTCTGCTGCGCTACCCTCCCGGTGGTCTGACCGGTCTCGACCTCGCGGCGCTGGAGCCCGACGATGCCAATCTTCCGGCGTTGCCGGACGCGCCGGGGGAACGGCGATTGCGCTGCCAGGATGGCGGAGCCGTCTGGGTGGCTGAGTCGGTCGGTCCAACCACAGGCCCGCTGGGCGAGCGGCAGTCACTGCGCGTCTACACCGATGTCAGCCACCACCGGCAGGCGCAAGCGGCGCTGCGTGACCGGCTCCTGATGAAGGAGGTGCTGTTTGAGACGCTGCCGGTTCCCGTTTTCGTGAAGAACGCGGCCGGCGAGTACACGGACTGCAACGACGCCTTCGAACGCTACACCGGCCTGGAGCGCGGCAGCATCGTCGCCAAGACCGCCTTCGCCGTGATGGACCCGCGCATCGCCAAGGCGCACGCCGACCAGGATCGCGAGCTGACCCTCAATTGGGGCCAGCGCAGCTACGAGGAGGCGGTTCCCTTCGTCGGCGGCACCACCCGCCTGTCCAGCCTGACCAAGGCCGTCTTCTGCGACAGCACCGGAAACCTGGGCGGCATCGTCGGCGTGATCCACGACCTGACCGAGGGGCTGCCCAGCGAGGAGCGGCTTCAAGCGATCCTGGAGCAGAGCCCGATCGGCGTGTCGGTGTCGCGCCGCGACGACGGCAAGATCATCTTCGTCAACACCCGCTTCGCCGAACTGATCGGTCTGAAGCGCGAGGATCTGATCGGCCGGCAAGCCCGCGACTATTACCTGGACCGGCACCAGCGCGAGCGGGTGATCGATCGCCTGCGCTCCTACGGGTCGGTGACCAACATGGAGGTGCAGTTCCGCCGGGCCGACGGGTCGTCCTTCTGGACGCTGTTCACGGTCAATCAAGCGGTGATCCAGGGCGTTCAGGTGAACCTTGCCTGGATCTACGACTACACCGACCGCCGGAACATGGAGGAGGCGCTGCGGGACATGGCGTCCCGCGATCCTCTGACGGGGATCTACAACCGTCGTTCCTTCATGGAGCTGGCGCGCTCGCAACTGGCCCGCGCCCACCGCTTCAGCGAGCCGATGTCGGTCTTCGTTCTGGACGTGGACCATTTCAAGCGCATCAACGACAGCTACGGCCACGCCACCGGCGACGACGCCCTGCGCATGGTGGCCGGCGGCTGTCAGGCCATCCTGCGCGAATACGACATTCTCGGCCGGCTCGGCGGCGAAGAGTTCGTGGTGGTCCTGCCCGGCGCCACTGCAGAGGAATCCCGCGTGGTCGCGGAACGGGTGCGCCGCCATCTGTCCCGCATGGCCATTCCTGGGCCGGAAGGCCGTTTCCATCTGACCAGCAGCATCGGCATCGCGGCACTGGACGGTTCCTACGACACTCTGGAAAAGGCGATCCACCGGGCCGACCTCGCCCTCTACCGGGCAAAGCGCGAAGGCCGGAATCGTGTCGTGGTCTACGAACCGGGCATGTGATCCACCATCTTCGGGAGAGCATCGATCCAATCCGCTTCGTGGCTTATGCTGTGTTTTCCCTTCGGACTCCGTGCCGTTCGCTCCGATTCAACCGTTTTTGCGCGTGACGCACGTGGTACAATTTGTCGCAGCCGAACGCCGCTCGTTTTTAAAGCCATCCAATTATTACGTACGCTATGAGTCGAGGGCAGAAGATATTACCAACGGTTGGGTTGGTGACCTGTTTGTCAGGTGATTGCGTTCACCGGCGTTTGAAAGGCGGACGGTCATGGCGGTCGGCACGGGCGGCACACACGGTACCCTGACCGGGCAGGAGCGGACCTTTCATCGCGATGAGATCATCGTCTCGAAGACGGATCTCAAGGGGCGCATCACCTACGCCAACGACGTGTTCCTGCGCATCAGCGGCTACAGCGAAGCGGAGCTGCTGGGGCAACCGCACAACATCGTCCGCCATTCCGACATGCCGCGCTGCGTCTACAAGCTGCTGTGGACCCGCATCGAATCCGGAAGCGAAATCTTCGCCTATGTGATCAACCGGGCGAAGGACGGCGACCATTATTGGGTGTTCGCCCATGTCACTCCGGTGTTCGGCAATCCGGACAGCGGAAACGGGCGGACCGTCACCGGCTACCATTCGAGCCGGCGGGTGCCGGCGCGTTCCGCGGTGGACGCGGCGGCGGGCCTCTACGCCGCGCTGCGGGCGGAAGAGGCGCGGCACGCCGACCGGAACGCGGCCATGGCGGCCTCCGGTGCCATGCTGGAAAAACTCCTGCGCGACAAGGGCACGAGCTATGACGAGTTTGTCTTCAGTCTCTAAATCGCTCGCCGCCACCGCTTTGGCCGCCCTGCTGTCGGGGGCACAGGCGGTGTATGGTCTCGCCGCCGGCGACGCCGCCGCCGCCCTGCTGGGCCTGCTGGCGGTTCTTCCCTGTCTTGCCGCGATCCGCTGGCTGGTGCTCACCAACCGGACCATCCGGAAGGCCAGCACGGTCATCGCCGCGGCCGAGAAGGGTGACCTTCAGCCACGCATCCTGAACATCCATGGCGCCAGCCCGATCGCGGACATGCTGCGGACCATCAACCGCCTGCTCGACCGCGTCGAATCCTTCGGCAAGGAGGCCAACGCCGCCATGCAGCACGCGGCGGAGGGGCAATACTACCGGCGCATCGTGATGACCGGCATGGTCGGTGAATTCGGTGCCTACGCCCGCCAGATCAACGACGGGCTGGCGGCCATGGACGGCAAGAGCCGCGAGTTCGTCGAGAGCGCGACCCGCATCGGTGCCAACATCAAGGAGGTGGCGCAGAGCCTGTCGGCCAGCGCCGCCCAGCTCGAAGCGTCCTCCACCGCCATGACGGCGACCGCCGCCACGGCCAGCGAGCAGTCCTTCTCCGCGGCCTCCGCGGCCGAGCAGGTGTCCTCGAATGTGGACGGCGTGGCCGCGGCGACCGGCGAGGTGTCGGGGGCCATCGGCGAGGTGGCCCAGGGCGTGTCCCGCACCGCCGATCTCGCCCGCAGTTCGGTGGAGAAGGTGCGGGAAGCCGACGCCACCATCCGCTCCCTGCTGGCCGCCTCCGATCAGATCGGCGCTGTGGTGCAACTCATCAACGACATCGCCAGCCAGACCAACCTGCTGGCCCTCAACGCCACGATCGAGGCGGCGCGGGCCGGGGAGGCCGGCAAGGGATTCGCCGTGGTCGCGACAGAGGTGAAGAACCTCGCCAACCAGACCGCCAAGGCGACGGAGGACATCACCGCGCAGATCACCCAGGTCCAGTCGGTGACCCGCGACACGGCGGCGGTGATCCAGCATGTCGGCGGCATGATCCACGACATCGACGAGATCGCGGTGGGCATCGCCGGCGCCGCCGAACAGCAGAGCGCGGCCATCGACGAGATCAGCCGCTCCATCCGCGAGGCGTCGGCCGGCGTGCGCACCGTTGCCGACGCGGTGACCAGCGTGTCTTCCGGCGCGCAGGACGCCAGCGCCGCCGCCAGCCAGGTCCTGTCCTCCGCTGGCGAGTTGGCGCGCCGCGCCGTGACCTTGAACGGCGACATCGACAATTTCGTCGCGCGCGTTTGCGGCGGGCAGCGTTGAGGATCGGCGGTGGGCGCCCCGACGCTGCGTGAGGGTGGTTCCGGGCGTGTTTATTTGTCTGCGGACGCGTCCATCGGCAGCCCCGTCATCTCCAGCCCGGCCCGCACGTCGTCCGGCGGTGTGCAGGCCCGCTCGGCGTCCTTGAGTGCGGCGTCCAAAGCCTGGATGCGATCCCTGCCGATGCCGGCGGCATCCCCGCGGCGGGCCGCGGCGACCAGTCCGCCGGCCAGCGCGGAGGCCTGAGCGAAGCCGACATTCCCCGCGGAACCCTTGAGGATATGGGCCTCGCGTTCCACGGCCCGGAAATCGCCGTCCTGGGCACCCCGCCTCAGCCGGTCGAGATGGTCCGGCGCTTCGCGAAGGAACGTGTCCATCAACAGGCCGAATCCTTCGTCGCCAAGCGCGTCACGCAAGTCCTGGCGTTTGGCGTGGTCAATGCGCGGCGGCGGGATCTCGGTCTCCGACGACGGATTCCGGGGGGTGGGGCCGCTTCCTCGCGGAAGGCTGCTCCATCGCGCGACGGTATGCAGGAGTTGGTCCGCCACAATGGGCTTGGGCAGGTAATCATCCATCCCTGCAGCCAGGCAGATGGCTTGGTCGCCTTCCATAACGTTGGCCGTCATGGCGACGATGGGAACACGGGCGGCAGTTCCACCCATCCGGCGGATCGCCCGGGTCGCCGCCAGACCGTCCATCTCCGGCATCTGCACGTCCATCAGGACGAGGTCGTAGGGCAGGGCGGCGACGGCGTTGACCGCCTCCAGACCGTTCGACACGGAATCGACCGCGTGGCCGGCCCGGCGCAGCAAGGCCAGCGTGACCTGAAGGTTCACCGGATTGTCCTCCGCCACCAGGATGCGGCGGCGGGCCGAGCCGGTCGATGGGGCGCCGGGTGGTGTCGGTACGGCCAAAGGCCCGCCCAAGCGTGATGGTGGTGGTGGTGAGACGTCCGGCTTGCCGGCGGGACCCGTATCCGGCTGCGCAGCCCCGGGGACCCGCGTGGCGAACAGACGCGACACCGCGGTGCGCAACGCCGTGGACCGGATGGGCTTGGCGATCCGCACGTCGACGACGGCGGCTTCCTCCTCCGTCTCGCCCATGCGATGGGAGGTGGCCAGCGCCAGAGGCAGCTCGGCCAGAGCCGGTACGGCGCGGATGCGAGCGGCCAACTCCGGACCGGTCAGGCCCGGCATGCAATGATCGAGAATGGCGGCGTCGAACGACCGGCCCGTCGCGTGCGCCCTTAGAAGCCGGTGAAGGGCGTCCTCTCCCGTTGCAGCGGACTCGGTCTCCAGGCCCATGGCGGCGAGCTGACGGGCAAGCAGGTCGCGGTTCACCGCCAGATCATCCACCAGAAGAATGCGCCGCCCGGCCCAGACGCCCGGCGCTTGCGGCGCCGATGCGGCGTCCGTCGGAGCGCCGCGCCACAACGGAATGACGACCCAGAAGACGCTGCCCTCGCCGGGCATGCTGTGAACGCCGATCCGCCCGCCCATCAGTTCCGTGAGCCGCTTGCAGATGGCGAGGCCGAGACCCGTTCCACCGTGGCGCCGGGCCGACGACCCGTCCACCTGACTGAACATCGTGAAGAGACGTTTGTGGTCCGCCGCAGCGATGCCGATTCCAGTGTCCCTCACCTCGAAACGAATGGTCACCGGGGTCTCTTGCGGGGCCGGGATCACAGAATCACCCGGTTCCGCCCGGTCATCGGCCCCGGCGGCGGCGGCGGCGTCCTGTTCCACCGACAGCACGATGGTCACGCTGCCCTGGTCGGTGAACTTGATCGCGTTGCCGGCAAGGTTGATGAGGATCTGGCGCAGGCGTCCAGGATCGCCGCGCAAAGGTCCGTGCAAGGCCGGCGGGACGTAGCAAGCCAGTTCCAGGCCCTTGGCGGTGGCGCGCGGAGCCAGAAGTTCCACCACGCTTTCCACCAGCGGCACGGCTTCAAAGTCAGACACCTCCAAGGTGAGGCGCCCGGCATCGATCTTGGAGAAGTCCAGGATGTCGTTGATGATGGTCAACAGCGATTCCGCGGAGTCGCGAATAGTGTCGGCGTAGCCGCGCTGCTCCTCGTCCAGGCGGGTTTCCTGGAGAAGCCCGGCCATGCCGATCACTCCGTTCATGGGCGTTCGGATCTCGTGGCTCATGGTCGCCAGGAATTCCATCTTGCTGCGCTGCCCGGCCTCGGCCTTCTCCTTGGCCTCGGTCAGAGCCCGCTCGACCCGCTTGCGCTCCGACATGTCGCGGAAGAAGGCGGCGAAGAGGATGCCATGCTGCGTCTGCACTTCGGCCAGCGACAGGTCGAGGGGGAACACCTCGCCATCCATCCGCAGTCCGTTCACCTCCCGCGTGTAATTCGGGCCGATCCGGTGGGCACCGGCGGCGATGGCCTTCATGACGCGGTTGTGGGTCGGGTGGTGCTGCGGCTCCATCAACTCCTGCACATGACGCCCGATCAAATTGCCAGGCGGGTAGCCGAAGATGCGGTGGGCCGCGGTGTTCGCGGTCTCGATCACGCCATCCGACCGCGCCGTCAGGATGCCCTCGACGGCGGTTTCCAGAAGCGCGTTGAAACGGGCGTTGCCGTCTTCGAGCTGGGCGTCCTTGCGGCGCAGCAGGGTCAGCGCGGTGGCGAACAGCAGGATGACCAGGCTGGCGCCCAGCGCGATCCCGGCAATCTCCATCTGGTTGGTCCACCAACCCGCCAGCTCCTCGTCCTCGCTGCGGCTGATCGCCAGAGCCAACGGCCAGAGCGGCGTGGCGCGGTAGGCGGTGATGCGCTCCTGACCGTCCCGGCCGGTTTCGTGGAACACGCCGCCTTCCGACATGGGAAGATGGACGCGGAACAGCTCCGCCCCGGCCATCGGCGTGCCGATGCCGTCCGTTCCGTCCTGGGGAAGCTGGGCCAGAAGCAATCCGTCCCGACGGTAGAGCGACGCCGTGCCGTGCAGCCCGTTTCGCACCGCACGGAAAATGCTTTGCAGATATTCAGGATTGACCGAGGCGACGGCGACGCCGAGAAGCGTCCCATCCGCTCCACGGATCGCCCGGCTCATCGGCAGGACCCACTTGCCGGACCGGTCGTCCGCAGCGCCAGCCGGCGCCAGAAACCGTCCGCGCACCGGGGCGCCGATGTAAAGACCCTGACTTTGCCCGGACAGTTGGCTGCGAAACAGATCCATCTCCGCGAAGGAGGAGCCGAGCAGACGGGGATCTTCCGTGGTCGCCACCAGAACGCCCCGGCGGTCGAGCACGGACAGGCCGCGGAGATGCGGCGACCGGCGCAACCGTTCCTGGAGCAGCTGGGGCGATGATCCTTCCCGGCCTTCCATGGGCTGGCCGTGCAGCAGATTGCCGATGCTGACCGCCTCACCCACCGAGGCCAGCGTCACGTCCACCGCCTGGACCGTTCGGCTGACCGAGGCCTCCAGCGCACTCGCCAAATCATCGATGTTTTCCGCCGCGTTTTTCAACGCCAGGGCGCGGTCGGCGTGGACGTCGTAGGCGACCTCGAACACAAGGGCCATCACCGACAAGAAGGCCAACGCGAGAAGGGCGCCCCGATGCTGGAACAGGGCAAGCTTGGCCATCACGCGTGGCTCCGTGCGGTGTGCTGATGTCCCGCGAATCTTAACAGCGGGCAGGCGAATCGCAAGCATGCGCTGTGTTTCACGAGGGTGCAGTGCTATCCTGTCGCGGTCATTTGAGATGGTTCGGGGGTCCGAGGTCGTGCGGCGTCTTTCCATCGCACTGACGGCGTTGGCGTTTCACGCGGCGCTCCAGTCGGTGTTCCTGGTGTCCGGAGCGGCGCCGGTCCGGGCGGAAGGCCGGCTTGACCGGGTGCAGCGCACCGGCCTGCTGCGCGTGTGCATATGGCCGGACTATTACGCCATTTCCTTCCGCAGCTCATACAGCGGGGAACTCCAGGGCCTCGACATCGACATGGCGCGGGCCTTCGCCCAAGATCTGGGCGCGCGGGTGAGCTTCGTGGAAAGCGGCTTTCCGAATTTCGTCGCCGACCTGCTGAGCGACCGATGCGACATCGGCATGTTCGGCATCGGGGTCACGGCGGCTCGTGCCGAAAAGGTCGCCTTCAGCCAGCCCTACCTGCGCAGCGGCATCTACGCCGTATCCTCCCAGACGCACCCGCGCATCCTGCGGTGGGACGACCTGGACCAGGACGGCATGGTGGTGGCGGTTCAGAAGGGCACCCTCATGGACGACTACGCCAGCCTCGCCTTCCGCAAGGCCAGCGTCCGCATCGTCTCCGGTCCCCTGGAGCGGGAGGAGGAGGTCCAGTCGGGACGCGCCGACGCCTTTCTCACCGATTACCCCTATGGTCAGCGGATGCTCGCCTTTCACCAGTGGGCGCACCTGATCGCCCCGGAAAATCCGATCCAGACCACGCCCTACGCCTACGCCGTGGCGCCGGGGGACCCGCTGTGGCTGGACCGGGTCAATCGGTTCGTCGACGCGGTCAAGCGCGACGGGCGGCTTGAGGCCGCCGCCGCCCGATTCCGCCTGACCCCCATCGTGGCGCGGGATTGACCCTCAGATCTCGACCTGCGTGCCGAGTTCGACCACGCGGCCCGGCGGGATGCAGAAGAATTCCGTCGCCGACAGGGCCGTCTTCGACAGAAGGATGAAGGCCGGCTCGCGCCAACCCGGCAGGCCGGTCGACCGCGACGGGATCAGCGTCTCGCGGCCCAGGAAGAACGACGTCTCCATCATGTCCAGATGCAGACCGAAGCGGCGGCACCGCTCCAGCGCCCGGGGAATGTGCGGCTGTTCCAGGTAGCCGAAGCGCAGGACCACGCGGAAGAAGCCCTTGCCCAGCTTCTCCACCAGGACGGCGCGGTCCGGGGAGACGCGTGGCACCTCCTCAATGATCACGGTCATGACGACCACCCGCTCGTGCAGCACCCGGTTGTGCTTGATGTTGTGGAGCAGGGCGTGGGGGACGACGTCGGGGTTGCCGGTCATGAAGACGGCCGTCCCGGCGACGCGCTGCGGCGACTGCGGCGTGACGCGCTGCAGGAACAGGTCCATCGGTAGGGCGTCGGCGTAGAGCCGCTCGGCCAGGATGCGGCGGCCCCGGCGCCATGTCGTCATCAGCGTGTAGACCGCCGCCGCAATCAGCAGCGGGAACCAGCCGCCGTCCGGCACCTTCAGCAGGGTCGCCCCGAACAGCGCCAAGTCGATCACCAACAGGATGGAGAAGGCCGCGACGACCAGCAGGGGATTCCAGCGCCACAGCCGCCATGCCACGACCGCGGCCAGGATGGTGTCGATGGCCATCGCCCCCGTCACCGACACGCCGTAGGCGGCGGCCAGATTGCTGCTGGACCCGAAGCCGATCACCAGGATCACCACGCCGACCAGGAGCAGCCAGTTGTTGCGCGGGATGTAGACTTGGCCGACCTCATGCTCGGACGTGTGGCGGATCTCGCGCCGCGGCAGGTAGCCGAGCTGCACGGCCTGCCGGGTCAGCGAGAAGGCGCCGGAGATCACCGCCTGGCTGGCGATGACCGTGGCCGCCGTGGACAGCAGGACCAGAGGCAGTTGCGCCCAGTCCGGCGCCAGATGGAAGAAGGGGTTCTCCAGCGTCTCCGGCTCGTGCAGCAGCATGGCGCCCTGCCCGAAGTAGTTCAGCAGCAGCGCCGGCAGGACGAGGTAGAGCCAGGCGACGCGGATCGGCGCCCGCCCGAAATGGCCCATGTCGGCGTAAAGCGCCTCGGCTCCGGTGACCGCCAGGACCACGGCGCCCAGCGTCAGGAAGGCCACCCAGCCATGGTCGACGAACAGCACCGCCCCATACAGCGGGTTGAAGGCGCGCAGAACGTCCGGCCAGTGCAGCACCTGCATCAGGCCCAGCACCGCCAGCGTGGCAAACCACACCCCCATGATCGGGCCGAAGAAGATGCCGACCCGGCCGGTGCCCTGCCGTTGGAACAGGAACAGCAGGGTGAGGACCGCCAGCGTGATCGGGACGATGTAGGGGGACAGGGCCGGGGTGACGACCTTCAGCCCTTCCACCGCGCTCAGCACCGAGATGGCCGGGGTGATCAGGCTGTCGCCGTAGAACAGGGCCATGCCCAGGATCGCCAGCGCCATGATGGCGCGGTTGCCCGCCCTGGAGCTGAGCCCGCGGTGGGCCAGCGTGCCCAGGGCCAGGACGCCGCCCTCGCCCTTGTTGTCCGCCCGCATGACGAGCAGGACGTATTTCAGCGTCACGACGATGATGAGCGCCCAGGTTGCCAGCGACAGGATGCCGAGGATGGTCGGCTCGTCGAGCGGCAGGCCGGTGTGGGTGAAGGACTCCCGCATGGTGTAGAGCGGGCTGGTCCCGATGTCGCCGTAGACCACGCCCAGCGCCCCCAGGACGAGGGCGGGCATGCGGTTGGCTTGAGGGGGGTGGCCCGGCGGAGTGGAACTGGGAGCGGGGTTGGCGGCCGGAGCGGCGCCGTTCGGTCCGTCGCCGGTTTGCTGGTTGGCGCTGTCCATGATGGTCCGTTCGTTCGGATCGCGGTCCGGTGTCGGGAGTCCCTCCTTGCGGGCGGAACGCTTCGGCCGCGAACCTTCTCCTTACATCAACCGCTCACCACAAGACCATATGGTTCCGGCGGTGCGGGGCCGCCAGCCACAACGTTGAAGCCGGCGGTCTTCTTCGCGTCCGGCGTCACGGGTTGATGCAGGAACAGCGCACGGTCGATGCGCGGTCGATGTCCGGTCGTGCCGCCGAACAGAACAAATATGGGACGCGCCGCTTGTTGTTCATGATTTGTTCTGATATGGTTTCCTCATCGAATCCTTGGCCGCGCGTCGACACCGCCCGGTGCAGCGGCGGCAACCGATGAAGGAGGACGTCCATGTCGATCCTGGTTTTCCTGCGTGAACTCGCCGGACTGACGGCCCTGTTCGGCACCCTGTTCGTCTGGACTCTGCTAGGCCACGCCGCCGGATTTTGAGGCACCGCCCCCTCCCGAAAGGAGTCGCCATAAGGGTTGGACCTCCTCCGGATAATAATCCGAAATCCCAGGCAACCGTTGGCGATGCATCGCTTACATCCGGAATGCGTTCACCGCAGCCGCCGGGCATCTCCAGCCAAGCCGGGGCCAGCCGGAGCGGGGCGGGCGACGCGACGATCAGGCCACCGGCCAAGGCCGGCTGGTGACGACAACGCGGAATTCTGGGATCGGGACGGATGCGAAACTTCTTTCGGAAGCGGCGGGCGACCGCCGATGCGGATGACCGGATGTCCATGGGCGGCGGCATCACGGGTGGTGGAGCGGCCGGACCGGGCTCCACCCCGGGCAATGCGGCTCATGGCCACCCGCCGATGCAATCCCAGAGCCCGCTCGCGGGCCGTCCAGCGCCGCATCTGCGGCCGGTCGGTGGCCCCGAGGGCGGCGGTCTCGGCAGCGGCGGTCTTGGTGGCGGTTTGGGCGAGACGATGCGCGGCCCGTCCGGGTTGCGTCACGACCCGCTGAACAGCCCGCTTGGTGGCGGGCTTGGCGGTGGATTGGGCGCTCAGCGCGGCCAAGCCTCCGCCGACACGGAGCTGCCGCGCTTCACGATGACCGTGAACGGCGGGCTGCGCGGACCGGGAGCGGTCGGTGCGCCGGCCATGCTGAAGGGGCTCACCCCCGAACTGAACGGTCTGCTGCGCGAGGCCTTCACGCCGACGCGGCCCAAGCAGCAGCTCAACTCGCTGTTCATCGGCCGGACCGACACGCTGAAGCGCATCATCTCCGCCATTGAGGAGGAACGGGCGCACGTCATCCTGTTCGGCGACCGGGGCCGCGGCAAGACCTCCGTCGCCAACGCCATCGAGAAGATCGCCGGCCAGGCCGGCTACCTCTCGCTGAAGCTGACCTGCAGCGCGGAGTTGAGCTTCGAGGACATCTTCCGTCATTTCCTGAAGAAGATCCCCTCCACCTATTACCGGTCGGGGATCGACAACCCCTTCGCCTCGCGCCGCAGCTTCACCAGCTTCAACGAGCTGCTGCCCGAGGGCGGGTTCAGCGTGACGGAGCTGAACGAAGTGCTGGCCGGCATCCACGCCACCCATGTGCTGCTGATCCTTGACGAGTATGACCGCGTTACCGACGAGGATTTCCGCAACAAGCTGGCCGAGCTGTTCAAGAACCTGACCGACAGCTCGATCCCGGTGACTCTGCTGGTGGTCGGCGTGGCGGAGAACCTGGACCAGCTCCTGGGCAAGCATCCGTCGATCCAGCGATCGCTGGTGCCGGTGCATCTGCCGTTGATGACCGATGTGGAGATCGGACGCCTCATCAACGCGGGGGCGGAAAACGCCGGAATCGCCTTCGCGCCGGAAGCCGTGGACCGCATCTGCGAATTCGTTCGCGGTCTGCCCTATTACGCCCAGCTTCTCGGCCTGCACGCCGCCCGCAGCGCGGTCAGCCGCGGTTCGACGGTGGTGGAGCGGGACGATCTCGCCTATGCCGTCACCCGCTGCCTCCAGGAGGCGGAGCGCGGCATCGTCGACTCCTACGCCCGGGCGCTGGCCGCCGAACGCCGCGCCGAGCTGGAGGATGTTCTGCTGGCCTGCGCGCTGTGCCCGGCGGACGCTTATGGAACCTTTGACCCCAAGGAACTGGCCGGACCGGGCGGCGCCCCGCCGACCAAGGAGGCGCTCGGCATTCTGGAGCGGCTCTGTCGCGAGGAGTATGGCGGCGTCCTGGCTCCGGTGGTCGAGCCGGGCTGGACCCGCTACCGCTTCCGCAATCAGATGATGCGCCAATACGTGCTGATGCGGCAGGCCCACGAGCGCGGCCAGATCTGACCGTCCATCCACGGCAGACCGGTCCGGGGAGGCCCCTTTCCGCTTTCATGCGGGGAGGGGCCTTCGTGCGTTCTGGCGTGCATTCTTCCGAGGATCAGCGCGAATCGAGCAGAATCGCGATGAGGACCGCGCCGGAGACCAACGCACACAGGGCGAGCACGATGGCGAGGCTGCGCAGGAACTGGCGCATTTCCCCCTGTTTCCAGGCGCTTCGAGCCAGAAGCAGCAGGTAGCCGGCCGCCGCCGCCCCGATTATCGTCCACATCGAACCGCGCACCGCCTCTGTCGGGAACGCTCCCTCCGCATGGTGTTATGACCTACGGTGAGGGGGTGGCGGCGATCATAGGACGCCCATGGCAAGGGGTGGATGCGCTTCTTCGGCATGAGTGCCTCCTGTCCGTTTGGGGGCGGGAACTTTCGGCAACCCATATGCACCGGGCATTGCCACCGCGCATCCAAAGCGTGCACGCTTCCGCAAGAAAGTGGTAGAGAATGCAGAAAGTATCCATTCGATTGGGGGTGGTGGATACTTTAAAAGAGATGCAGTAATCCATGATTAAAAGTAGCTTTGCGCATATGCCCAATGCGTTCTTCTTTTAATCCCACAGAGTGGTACCGTGTTGCACGACACAGGGGTAAGGTCATCCAAAATATCGGCACGTCAATGCCATCGGTGGGGCACGGGTGGGGAAACCTCGGGTGATTGGTAGCCTACAAGATTGCCCAGGGAGTCAGAGCAATTTTCCAAAAATCGCGGGAGCTGACCAATGGAACCAGTGCGTGCTTTTCTGATCGACTCCAATAAGCTGTTCCGCGAAGGCCTGAAGAGGCTTCTCGACGATTCACCTTTTCAGATCGCCGCCGAGGCGGGGAACCTGCGCGAGGCGCTGAACTCCGTCGAGAACGGACTGCGTCCGCAGCTCATCCTGCTCGATCTGGTGAATGGGGGTGAGGAGGAGGCCGACGGCATGCGGCGGCTGCGCGCTCAGCTTCCCGACGCGCGCATGGTCATCCTGACCAGCGACCTGTGCACCCGCCGCCTCGCCAACGCTCTGGAGGCCGGAGCGGACGGTTATCTGATGAAGGACCTCTCCTCCGATGCGCTGGCCCAATCCCTGCGCCTCGTGATGATGGGCGAGAAGGTGTTCCCGACCCATCTCGCCGCCCTGCTGATTTCCGGTCGGGTGAACGGGAACGGCACCGACATGCCGGTGTCGCGCAAGGGCCTGTCCCAGCGGGAGGTGCAGATCCTGCGCTGCCTGCTGAACGGCGACAGCAACAAGATGATCGCCAACCATCTGAACATCACCGAAGCGACGGTGAAGGTTCATTTGAAAAGCCTGCTGCGCAAGATCAACGCCTCCAACCGCACCCAGGCGGCAATCTGGGCGCTGAACAACGGCATCGGTGGCGAGTTGGCCGGCGCCGCCGGCGCTGTGACCGCGGCGGCGGTCCACCAGTAATCGCACTCCCGCGGTCGTTCCCACCGGTGCAGGCGCCGGACCGGCCAGCCATACCCGTTCGGGGTGGCTGGCCGGTCCGGCGTTTCCGTGCGGGTCTCAGAGGCTGGCCGGTATGCGTCCGGATAGCTTCCGCCGTGCAGAGAGCGGCCCGGACGGAAGATTGAGCAAAGTGCCCACCCCAGAGCGTGCACCTATTCAAAGCGTGCACCCATTGCGCGGACAGAAAATATCCCGGCACGGTGGCCGGGATTCTTTCGATTGATCAGGGTGAAACGCGTCCGACGATTCGTCAGGACGTGCCGGTCCGTTGGGCCGGGGCCGCGTGCATATGCGGCGGCACCATGCCTTCCCGGGCGGATTGCAACGCGCCCTGCTGTCGCGCGGCAAAGACGCCGGCCTCCGTTCTGTTGCGGAAGTGCAGCTTGGACAGGACACTGCGCACCATCGACTTGATCACCGCCTCGGACAGATCGAGCTGGTTGGCGATCGTCCGGTTGTTCAGCCCCTGGCCAAGCAAGCGCAGGGTCTCGAACTCCGGTTCCGACAGCCGCGGCAGCAGGGTCAGCCGAATCTCATCGACGCCCAGCCGGGACAGGAACTGCTTAGGCATCAGACAGTGCCCTTCCAGCCCCAGATCCAGCAGCTCGTTGATGCGGTCCACGTTGATGTCCTCGAACACCCACGCATCGGCGAAGGCCAGGATGTGTGCGGCGTCCAGCAACTCCCGCGACGACAGCACCACGACGATCCGCGACCGGCGTGACAGCCGCAGATACACCATCGGTTCGTTCTCGCGCAGCGCGGTGAACTGCTGAAGGCCGATCAGGATCGCATCGGGCGTCAGCGTGCTCTGCGTCAGTTCCGATATGTCGTGGAAGACGGTCACACGATGGCGACCGGCCCGGTCGAGCGCCTGCACCACGGTGTCGGTCAGGGAATTGTTGTCGAGAATCAGGCAGACGTGCATGGGGGTCACCGCGTTGCGGGTCGAGTGCGATGCTTTCTCTTGGGCGTACTCATGGTTCATTTGCATGGGTCAGCTCTGTTTGGAGGAGGCATCCACGGCAGGCCCTTGTCGGGCATTATCGCCGCCTGTGTTTTAGGCTTGTCTCGTGCTCTCAATTCGTCGGCGCTCTGTGTCTTCGCGTAAGTGGTTTCGTTTAAAGACTGCATCGAATTTCAGGCATATATCCATCAAACCTGGAAAAAAACTTGACACTGTGATAAACAGTTTATAAATTAGGCGTGTAACACGTAAATCAAACGATAGACGATCACTCAAGATCGTCAAGCGCATCTGAATGGTGACCGGATCACTCCAAGCGATAACTCTTTTGTGACGGACCGCACTGAAAGGCCAGTACAGGTACGTGTCGCAAGGTGGCGCATTCGCACAGGAAAAGGACTGGCCATCCGTACAACGTGTTGCGCCGATGGGATAGGTTTTCACGCATTTCGATCATAGGCGTCGATCCTTCACGCGCGTCGGATGTTTTCCAGGGTGGACATCGTGACGTTCGCATCCTGAACAACCAAACATGGAAAAAATTGCGCTTCCCCTTTCTTTCGTGCAAAGAAATAGTTAAAAGGTAATAGTTCTTGCTTTGTTCAGTCGGCCTTCGCTGTATCGGAGGGCCTTTCCGCGCCGCAAATGACCTATGGCCCTTGTCCGGATATTGGCTCTCTTCCGAATGTGGTAGCAGTTCTTCAAGCCACGGGGCGAAAGGGTAGTTGGATCGCCAACGGGGTGGCCCGGTTAGTCCGGGAGGGCTGATCCGAAGCAACGGGAAAAACGAAGGCGGACGGGGCCATGAAAATTCTGATCGGTGACGACCATCTCCTTTTTCGTGAAGGCCTGCGCCGTCTTTTGGAGCAGCTTCACGGGGACGCGATCTTCGTTGAGGCGGGCACCTTCGACGAGGTTGTTCAGCAATGCCGCGTTGGCGGCGGGTTCGACGTGGTGCTGATGGACCTGCATATGCCGAACTGGCCGGGCTTCGACGGGCTGCGCGAGGTGCAGAGCCTCCAGCCGGGCGTTCCGGTGGTGGTGATCTCCGCCTCCGAGGCACTGAACGACATTCGCGGCGCGCTCGACCACGGGGCCACCGGCTACATTCCGAAGTCGAGCAGCGTCAAGGTGATGATGGGCGCGCTGAACCTCGTTTTCTCCGGCGGCATCTATGTGCCCCCCGGCGCGCTCACCGCAGCGACGGCGGCCTCCGACGCCGCGCCGCGCCGCAGTCGCCTGGACGGCGCGGATCGCAGCGCCTACGGCCTGACCCAGCGCCAGCGGGAAGTCCTGGATTGCCTGCGGGCGGGCAAGTCGAACAAGCAGATCGCCTACGAACTCGGCCTGTCCGAGGGCACGGTGAAGATCCACGTCACGGCGATCTTCAAGTCGCTTGGCGTCAAGAACCGCACCCAGGCGGTGATCGCCGCCGCCGCCATGGCCTCGTAAAGGGGCGGGTCCGAAGGTCACGAGGCAGGGCGGGAAACAAAAAACCGGGTTGGAGACCGACAGGGCCGCGAGCAGGCACGAACAAGGTGCCGCCGCGGCCTTTTCGATTCCGGCTTTCGCCTCACCTCATATACTCATGCCCGAACCCGCGCCGGCGGCGCGTCCGAGGGTCCAGAAGGAGGAAAGACAGCGATGGCGGCGGAAACCCCGGTGTGCGACTTCGGCCGGAAGGCGGAGGATTTCAGCCTGAAGGGAACCGATGGAAAGACCTACAGCCTGGCCGACGTCCAGGGACCGAGCGGCACGCTGGTCATGTTCATCTGCAACCACTGCCCCTATGTGAAGGCGGTGATCGGGCGAATCGTCGAAGAGGTCGACGCGCTGAGGGCCCACGGCATCGGCGCCGTCGCCATCATGTCGAACGACACCGACGCCTATCCCGACGACGGCTTCGACAACATGAAGCGTTTCGCGGCGGAGCATGGCTTCACCTTCCCCTATCTGCTCGACGAGACGCAGGAGGTGGCGCGGGCCTACGGCGCGGTCTGCACGCCCGACTTCTTTGGCTTCAACGCCGACCTGTGTCTTCAGTACCGCGGCCGGCTGGACGCCTCCAAACGCGAACCGATCCCCGACGCCCCGCGCGAACTGTTCCACGCGATGGTCCGCATCGCCCAGACGGGGCAGGGGCCGACCGACCAGATCCCTAGCATGGGCTGCTCGATCAAATGGCGGAATCCGGCCTGATTCCGCCCAAAGCGCAGCCTTAATACCCGGATGGGCGCCGTTGCGCCTTGACCGCGTGCGGCGCCCAATGCTATCCGGCCCTTTGAACCATCAGAACCGCCCGCCGCAGCCGCGCGCGGGCGCAATCCCCGCTGTAACGGTTTTCGTGCCGTAGGATGCCGCTGTAGAGCCATGAGCGATATTTTCCGCGAAGTCGACGAGGATCTGCGCCGCGACCGCATGGAGCGCGTGTTCAAGCGCTACGGCGGCATCATGCTGGCGGCCGCGCTGGCGGTCGTCGCCGCGACGGGCGGCACGGTGGCCTGGCGCAACTGGCAGCAATCGCAGAAGGAGAGCGGGACGACGGCATTGGCCGCCGCCCTGTCCCAGGCCGCCCAGGGGCCGGACAAGGGCGTCGAGGCCCTGGCCGCCTTCGCCGCCAAGTCCGACCCCGGCATGGCCGCGCTGGCCCAGTTGAACGCCGCCGCCCTGCTGGCCCGCGAGGGCAAGACCGCGGAGGCCGTGGCCGTCTACGACACGCTGTCCAACAACGCCGGCGCCGCCGCGGTCTACCGCGAACTGGCGGCCCTGCTCTCGGTGATGCACCAGCTCGAATCCGGCGATCCGGCCCAGCTTCAGGCGCGGCTCCAGCCTCTGACGGCGGATGCCAATCCCTGGCGCTTCTCCGCCCGCGAGATGAGCGCCGTGCTCGCCGCCCGCGCCGGGGACAAGGAGCGTGCGCGCACCCTGTTCCAGCAATTGGCCGACGACTCGCAGGCTCCGGCCGGCGTCCGGTCGCGCGCCGCCGATCTAGCCACCCTCTACGGCAAGAGCTGATGACCCGCATTCCCATGGCCGCCCCGACCGCGCACCCCACCGCGAAGCGCCCCTCCCTGCGCACCGCTCTGCTCTCCGCCCCGCTGCTCGCCGTGCTGCTCAGCGGCTGCGACACCGTCAGCGGGTGGTTCGGCAAGACCCCCGATCCGCCCCTGCCGGGCGAGCGGGTTTCCGTCCTTACCCGCGAGCGCAAGGTCGAGGTCGACCAGCGGCTGGTCGGCACGCCGGTCGCTCTGCCGACCGCCGTCGCCAACCCGGCCTGGGCGCAGCCCGGCGGCACGCCGGAACACGCCGGCGGCAACCTCGCTCTGTCGGCTACCCCCGCCGAGGCGTGGCGCGGCGACGTTGGCACGGGGGCCAGCAGCTCCCGCTCGCTTCTGGCGACGCCGGTCATCGCCGACGGACGTATCTTCGCCATGGACGCCGACTCGCACGTCGCCGCCCTGGACGAGCGCACCGGGCGCCAGCTCTGGCGCATCGACACCAAGCCGGAGAAGGAGCGCGGCGGCGCCAGCGGCGGCGGTGTCGCCTTCGCCGACGGACGCGTCTTCGCGGCCACCGGTTTCGGCGAGGTGGTCGCGCTCGATCCCGCCAACGGCTCGATCATCTGGCGCAAGCGTGTGCCGGGCCCGGTCCGCGGCGCGCCGACGGTCGAGGGCGGGCGCGTCCTCGTCCTGACGCTGGACAACCAGCTCACAGCCCTGTCGGCCTCCGACGGTGCCGTGCAGTGGTCGCATCAGGGCATTCTGGAGACGGCGGGCCTGCTGGGCGCCGTCAGCCCGGCGGCCTCGCCGACCCTGATCGTCGCCCCTTACTCCTCCGGCGAGCTGTACGGCCTGCGTCCGGAGAACGGGCGCGTGGCGTGGCAGGAGAGCCTGGCGGCGATCCGCCGCAGCGGCGCCCTGAGCAGCCTCGCCGACATCCGCGGCCTTCCGGTGATCGACCGTGGCGTCGTCTATGCGATCGGCCATTCCGGCCGCATGATCGCCATCGACGAGCGCATCGGCATCCGCCTGTGGGAAGCCGAGATCGGCGGCACCCAGACCCCCTGGATCGCCGGCGACTATCTGTTCGTCGTCACCAACGATTCGGAACTGGTCGCCCTTACCCGTCAGGCCGGTCACGCCCGTTGGGTCGCGCAACTCGCCCAGTTCACCGATCCGGAGGACAAGAAGGGGCCGATCACCTGGTCCGGTCCGGTCCTGGCCGGCGGCAAGCTCTACGTCACCGGGTCGAACGGCCAGATGCTCGCCCTGTCGCCCGCCGACGGGCAGGTGCTGACCCGCTATTCGCTCCCGGCCTCCACCTATTTGCCTCCGGTCGTGGCGAACAACACCCTATATGTCCTGGGCGAGAACGGTACGCTGGTGGCGTACCGCTGATCGCCATCCTTGGTTCTTTATAAGGCCCCCGGCCCGATGTCCTTTACCGTTGCTCTCGTCGGTCGGCCGAATGTCGGCAAATCGACTCTCTTCAATCGCTTGGCCGGCAAGAAGCTGGCGCTGGTCGACGACACGCCCGGCGTGACGCGCGACTGGCGCTCGGCCCCCGCCCGTGTGGGCGGGCTGTCCTTCACCGTGGTCGACACCGCGGGCCTGGAGGACGTCACCGACGACAGCCTGGAGGCGCGGATGCGCCGCCAGACCGAACGCGCCTTGGAACGCGCCGACGTGGCGCTGTTCATCGTGGACGCCCGTACCGGCATCACACCCCTGGATCGCCACTTCGCGGCCCTGTTGCGCAAGAGCAAGACCCCCGTCATCCTCGTCGCCAACAAGGCGGAAGGCAAGGTGGGGATGACCGGACTCTATGAAGCCTTCGAGCTCGGCCTGGGCGACCCTCTCGCGCTGTCGGCGGAGCATGGCGAGGGCATGGCCGATCTGGTCCAGGCCCTGCTGCCCTACGCCCCGCCGGAACCGGAGGCGGTCGAGAAGGCTTCGGCCCCCGTCAAGGGGGAGGGTGAAGAGGAACTGCCCGTCGGCGACCAGCCGGAAACCGACGAGGAGCGTGCCCGCCCGATCCAGATTGCCATCGTCGGACGGCCGAACGTCGGCAAGTCCACCCTGCTGAACGCCCTGATCGGCGAGGAGCGCGTGCTGACCGGCCCCGAGGCCGGGATGACTCGCGACGCCATCAGCGTCGATTGGGAATGGCGGGGCCGCAAGTTCCGTCTCGTCGACACCGCCGGCATGCGCCGGCGCGCCCGCGTCGATGCCAAGGTGGAGAAGCTGGCCGTCGCCGACGCCCTGCGCGTGGTCCGCATGGCGCAAGTCGTCCTCCTTGTGGTCGATGCCAACCAGATTCTCGACAAGCAGGACCTGACCATCGCCCGCACCGTGGTGGAAGAGGGCCGTGCTCTGGTCATCGCGCTGAACAAGTGGGACGCCGTGGACGACCGCGCCATGGCCCTGCGCCAGGTCGAGGACAAGCTCCAGGCCGCGTTGGCCCAGATCAAGGGCGTGGAGGTCGTGACCATCTCCGCCCTTCAGGGCAAGAAGCTGGACACGCTGCTCGACTCGATCCTGTCGACCTATGGGCAGTGGAACCGCCGCATTCCGACCGCCCAGCTCAACCGCTGGATCGAGGGCGTGCTGGATCACCACCCGCCGCCCCTGGTCGAAGGCCGGCGCGTGAAGATCCGCTACGCCACTCAGGTGAAGGCGCGCCCTCCGACGGTGGCGCTGTTCGTGAACAAGCCGCTCGATCTGCCGGAAAGCTACCAGCGTTACCTGATCGCCCATCTGCGCGAGACGTTCGACCTGCCGGGCGTGCCGGTGCGGCTGCTGCTGCGGAAGCAGAAGAACCCCTACGCGGATGATTGAGCCGTTGCGCCCCCCGTCTCCCTCCCCGCCGGGCGGGGAAGGGAAACGGGGCGCGCCACCGGTTACGCCAGCTTCAATTCCTTGAAGAAGTCGTTGCCCTTGTCATCGACGATGATGAAGGCCGGGAAGTCCTCGACCTCGATGCGCCAGATGGCCTCCATGCCGAGTTCCGGATACTCGACGCACTCCACCTTCTTGATGCAGTCCTGAGCCAGACGGGCCGCGGCGCCGCCGATGGAGCCCAGATAGAAGCCGCCGTGCTTCTGGCAGGCCGCGGTCACCTCCGGGCTGCGGTTGCCCTTGGCCAGCATGACCATCGAGCCGCCCGCCGCCTGGAACTGCTCGACGAAGCTGTCCATGCGCCCGGCGGTCGTCGGACCGAAGGAGCCCGAGGCATAGCCTTCCGGAGTCTTGGCCGGACCGGCGTAATAGATGGGGTGGTTCTTGAAATAGTCGGGCAGCGGCTCGCCGGCGTCCAGCCGCGCACGCAGTTTGGAGTGGGCAAGGTCGCGGGCGACGATCAGCGGGCCGGTCAGCGACAGGCGCGTGCGGATCGGATACTGCTTCAGCGTGGCGAGAATCTCGCTCATGGGCTGGTTGAGATCGATCTTCACCACCTCGCCGGCCAGATCGCCGTCGGTGATCTCCGGCAGGTACTTGGCCGGATCGGTCTCCAGCTGCTCCAGGAAGATGCCGTCCTTAGTGATCTTGCCCACCGCCTGACGGTCGGCCGAGCAGGACACGCCGACGCCGATCGGCATGGAGGCGCCGTGGCGCGGCAGGCGGATGACGCGGACGTCGTGGCAGAAATACTTGCCGCCGAACTGCGCGCCGATGCCCATGGTCTGGGTCAGCTTGTGCACCTCCGCCTCCATGGCGAGGTCACGGAAGGCGTGCGCGTCCTCGCCGCCCTCGGTCGGCAGGTTGTCGAGGTAGCGGGCCGAGGCCAGCTTCACCGTCTTCAGATTCTGCTCCGCCGACAGGCCGCCGATGACGATGGCGAGGTGGTAGGGCGGGCAGGCCGAGGTGCCGAGGTAACGGATCTTGTCCTCGAGGAACTTCAGCAGCCGGTCCGGCGCCAGCACCGACGGGGTGGCCTGATGCAGGAAGGTCTTGTTGGCCGACCCGCCGCCCTTGGCCATGAACAGGAACTTGTAGGCGTCCTCACCCTCGGCGTAGATCTCGACCTGGCCCGGCAGGTTGTTGCGGGTGTTCTTCTCTTCGTACATGGAGATCGGGGCGAGCTGGCTGTAGCGCAGGTTGCGCTTCAGGTAGGCGTCGCGGGCGCCTTCCGACAGCGCGGCCTCGTCGCCACCCTTGGTGAAGACGCGGCGGCCCTTCTTGCCCATGATGATGGCGGTGCCGGTGTCCTGGCACATGGGCAGCGTGCCGGCAGCGGCAATGTTGGCGTTCTTCAGCAGATCGAGCGCCACGAACTTGTCGTTCGGCGAGGCTTCCGGATCGTCGAGGATCGCGCGGATCTGGCCGAGATGGCCGGGACGCAGCAGGTGGTTGATATCCTTGAAGGCCTCTTCGGCCAGCAGGCGCAGGCCCTCCGGTTCCACCTTCAGGATTTGCTCGCCGTCGAACTCGACGACCGAGACGTGATCCGAGGTCAGCTTGCGGTAGGTCGTGTCGTCCTTGGCCAGCGGAAACAGCGTCGCGGCGCCGCGGGCGGGGCTGATGTCATCGGGCATTCGGGGGGCTTCCTTCCTGTTTTTGGGTCACAGGCCCCGATGCGGCGCGTTGGAGCGCGCAAAAGGGCCAGGGCCACGCTCGCGCACCGTTATACACCCCTGCGCCCGGCGCACAACGGGAACGGAACGCCCTGCGGCGTTAAGGAAAGGGTCTGACCTCGGCCCGGAAACGATGCGGCCCGGACCCACCACCGAAGCGCTGGAAGCCGGGCCGCAACACACCAACACGGGCAAGACCTTACGCAGCGCTCTTGAACTGAGCCGTCAACTCGGGCTGACCCTCGACGACCGGCTCCGCCGGGGCGCCGGCCCATTCCGTGTGTGCCGGAATTTCCTCGCCCTTCATGACCAGGGTCAGCGGGCCGAGATGGGCGTAATCGCCGACGCTGGTGTCGTACAGCACGGTGGACCCGGCGCCGATGGTAACGCCGCGGCCGACCTTCACGCAGCCGACCTTCATCACGCGGTCCTCGTAGAGGTGGGTCTGCAGGGCCGACAGGGCGTTCACCGCGCTGTGGTCACCGACCGAGACGCAGTCGAACTCCGTGATGTCGGTGGTGTCCATGAAGACGCCCTCGCCGAACCTGGTGCCGAACAGGCGCAGCACCCAGGGCAGCATCGGCGTGCCGCGCAGATGGTCGAGCAGCACCTTGCCGGCAAGGCCCCAGTAGAGCACAGCCACCGCTTCGGTCTTCATGGCCCACCAGGACCACATCGGCTTCACGGTGGGCGTGTAGCGGCCCATCAGCAGCCACTTCACCAGAATGACCACCGCGACCATCGCCACCGGGATGGCGACGCTGACCGCCAGGAACTGCGCCAGGAAAGCGCCGTAACGCTGCTCCAGGATGGCCGGGGCGAACAGCTCCACCGCCAGCGTGCCGAAGGTGATGAACAGCATCGTCGGCATCGACAGGCTGAAGGCCTCGAACACCGCGCGGCCCAGACGTCGGGCCTTGGACGGCTCATAGGTCCAGTTGGCGCCGACACCGTCGAAGCGCTGGCGCACCGGCAGCTTGATCGGCGGGCTGCCGAACCACGTCTCCCCGGCGGACATCGCCTCGTTGGCGGGCGGCTTCGACTTGATGCCGATCAGGGAGCCGGTGGGGATGCAGGCCCCCGCCGGAACCACCGCGTCGTTGCCGACGAACACGCGCGCCTCGGTCTTCACCGGCTTCAGGAACATCCAGCCGCGGCGAATGTCCTCGTCGCCCAGAACCACCTCGTCGGCGATGAAGCACTTCTCGCCGATCTCGACGAGGTCGTAGCGCCCGGCGAGGTTGGTCGAGATCTCCGCGTCCTTGCCGATCTTGGCGCCCATCAGCCGGTACCACGCCCGCATGTAGACCGTGGCGTAGAGCGAGCTGAGCGTGTCGAGCATCACCTCGGTGGACAGCGCCACCATCCATTTGCGCAGGTAGAAGCCGCTGTGCACCGAGTAGGTGCCGGCCTCGACGCGCGGCAGGACGATCCAGCGCACGGCAGCGATCATGCAGACCGTCACCGCGACCAGCGCCATGGCGGTCGGCCAAGCGATCAGCGGCAGGTAATAGAGGTAGCTGACTCCGAACACCGACCCCAGCACCCCGTCCAGATTGTCGAACAGGTAGAAGGCCGGGAAGATCGGCATCAGCGAGATCGGCGGCAGGGCGAGCAGCATCGCCGTGTAAAAGGCGGCGTTCAGCCCGCGGCGCCGCCGTCCGGCGGTCGCCGGGGCGGGCAATTCCGCCCGATCGACGCTGCCGATGCGGCGGGCGGGCGAACCGTCCCAGCGCTCATAGGCGCCGGTGCGTGCGCCGGCGGGCAGGGCGGTCAGGTCGGCCAGCTCCGTGCCGTGACCGACCACCGCGTCCATGCCGATGACGCAAGACGTCCCGATATAGGCGTCCGCGCCGATGTCCACCGCACCGATGACCAGCTCGTTCCCGATCACCTCGGCGTTCGCCAGCTTCACCTTGCCGCCGATCGAAGCGCCGGCGCCGATGGTCACGAGGTCGATGGCCCCGGACTCGAACTCGCCGATCAGCGCCTCGTCGCCCACCTTGGCGCCGAGCGCGCGCAGGAGGACCCGCATGACCGGCGAGCCCTGGAACCACTTCAGGTGGACGAGGCTGATGAAGCGCTGCGCCAGCCACCAGCGGTAATAATAGGCGCCCCACAGCGGGTAACGCCCGGGCTTCGTCCGCCCGATGACCAGCCACTTGGCCGCGACGGCGATCACCACCGTGGCCGCGTTGATGATCATATAGACGCCGAGCAGCGTGGCGATTTCCTGAAGGAAATTCGCGTCTTCGCCTGACAGCAGCATGTAGCTGACGAAGACGCCGAGCCACTGCGCCGTCATCAGCGCCAGGATGAAGGGCAGGGCCGCCGCCTGCGCCGCCCCGCAGAGGAAGCGGCGGATCAGGGGCGGCGGCGTGAAGGAGCGGTCCTTGCGCTCCGCCCCGCCGCCATTGCCGCCGTGCGGCGCGCGGGCGTCCAGCCGCTCGGCCATAGCGCGCAGGCTGCGGGCGCCATAGACGTCCTGCAGGGTCAGCCCGTCGAGATGCCGGGTCTCCCGCACCGCCGACACGAACCGCGCGGCGAGCAGCGAATGCCCGCCCAGATCCATGAAGAAGTCGGCTTCCAGCGGCACCGCCTGACCGGGGAAGACGCGCTTGGCGGCCTCCAACAGGGCGGCCTCCGTCGGGGTCTGCGGCTCGTCCGGCTCGCCGGGGCCGGTGTCGTCGGTCAGCGGGGCAGCCTGCAGCGCCTTGCGGTCAGCCTTGCCGGAGGTCAGGCGGGGCAGGCGGTCCGTCACCTCGAAATGCGACGGCACCATGTAGCTCGGCAACTGGGCGCGCAACTGGTCGCGCAGCGCCGTCTTGTCCAGCGCGGCGCCGGCCTGCGGCACCAGGAAGGCGACCAGCCGGTCCAGCCCGTTGTCGTTGCGCAGCACCACGGTGGCCTGATTCACGCCGGCCATGTCGGTCAGCTTGGCCTCGATCTCGCCCAGCTCCAGCCGGAAGCCGCGGATCTTGACCTGGTCGTCGATGCGGCCGTGGAACAGCAGGTTGCCGTTCGGATCGACGCTCACCGCGTCGCCGGAGCGGTAGAGCACCGGGTCGTTGCCGTGGATGGCGAAGCTGTTGCGGATGAACTTCTCGGCGGTCAGATCCGGACGCCCCAGATAGCCCTGCGCCACTCCTGGCCCGCCGATCAGCAACTCGCCCTGGGTGCCGGGGGCGACCAGCGCCATCGCCTCGTCCACCACATAGCAGCTGTAGTTCGGAATCGGCCGGCCGATGGTGACCGGCTCGTCCGGGTGAACCTCGGCCACGGTGGCGACGACGGTCGCCTCCGTCGGGCCATAGCTGTTGAAGATCGTCCGACCCGGGCGGCACCAGCGCGCGGCCACCGCGGGCGGGCAGGATTCGCCGCCCAGGATGACAATGCGCAGGCTGGGCACGTCCTTGGGCAGCATGGCGAGCAGGGTGGGCACGGTGTCCAGCACGGTGATCCCAGCGTCGTTCAGCACGTCGGCCAGCCGGTCGGCCTCGTCCAGCACTTGCCGGCTCGCCACCCAGAGCGTCGCGCCGACCAGATACGGCACGAAGATCTCCTCAAGCGACAGGTCGAAGGCCACAGACGCGCCCTGGAAGGCGACATCCTCGCCGGTGATGCCGTACAGGCAGTTGGCGGCGCGCAGGTAGTGGCAGATGTTGGCGTGGCTGATGACGATGCCCTTGGGCTTGCCGGTGGAGCCCGAGGTGTAGATCGCGTAGGCCGGATGATCCCGGGTGACGCCCTCCGCGCGCAGATCGGGCGCACGCTCGTCATCACAGTTCATATCCTCCAGCCGCAGCGCCGGCACGGAGAGCCCGGTCGCCTTCGACGCGGTTACGGTGTCCACCAGGACGGCCGGCGCGGCGCAGTCGGCAAGACTGACCGCCACGCGTTCGGCGGGCGCGTCGGCGTCGAAGGGCAGATAGGCCGCGCCGGCCTTCAGAATGCCGAGCAGCGCCACATGCAGGTCGAGTGACCGCGTCATCCACAGGCCGACGAAGCTTCCCGGACCGTAGCCGCGCGCGCGCAACGCGTTGGCGACACGGTTCGCCCGGGACTCCAACTCCCCGTAGCTGACGCGGCGCCCGTCGAACAGAATGGCGGTCCGCTCCGGCATGACCCGCGCGGTGTCCGCGAAGATGTCGGACAGCAGTTCGTCCCGAAACAATTCCGGCATCGCGCTGCCCCGCAGCACGCCGGAAACAGGAAGGGAGGGAAGGGGAGAGGAGAGGGCATCGTTCGAAGATTCGGACGAACGATGGCCGGCGCTCGGGGCTTCGACCAAGGTCGGCGTGCGAAGCAATGTCACGCTTGTCAGCCTTTATAAAATGGTTCAGCGCAATCGCGGCGGTCGGACTTATGTGCTGGTCCCGGCGGTCGGCTGGCGGCTGCTTTGTGCCGTTGTACAACCTTACCGGATTTTGGTTAACGAACCATTGATTACTGCCGCGTCCAAGCGGAAGGTCCTTCCGGCCGTTCGCCCGACTATGCGGGCCTCAACATGGAACGACCAATGAAAAGGGTGTCATGTGCGTCTGGAGTAGACTGCGGAAAAATCGCTGTGGGACGAAAAAAGCGCTTGCCACCCCCGGGGGACCACGCATATAAAGCGCCTCCCGACGCGGTGGCCGCCAACGAGGCGGCAACGGGTCGGAAACACAGAGACAATCTGGCCCTGGCGGCCCGCTCCTTGAAGGGGTTGGGCTCGGGGCATTGCGGTTCTCCTGGAGTCGCGGGATCTTGGAAATCGTTGATACCGTGTTGTGAGAAGGGATGCGCAGGCGGCGGTTTTGACCGTTGGCCGCGGA
>NZ_JAUQTX010000063.1:0-28521 GCF_059803775.1 Azospirillum sp. UFLA03-27
CGGCAGCGTCAGATGTGTATAAGAGACAGCGCTCGACCAGCCCCCGATCGACCTCGATGTCCTGCGCCGGCTTTGCGGCGACGACCGGGCGCTGATGGACGAGTTGCTGAACGACTTCGTCGGGATCGGCCGCCACATCGCGGACGAGGTCAGCGACGCCGTCGCCGCGCGAAACGGAACGGCGATCCGTGCCGGCGCCCACAATCTGAAGGGCTGCTCCCACAACGCCGGGGCGACGCCGCTCGGCGACATGGCGCAGGCGCTGGAGCAGGCGGTGATGCAGGACGTCCCCTGGGAGCGGTTGACCGCGCTGGCCGCGGCGCTTGAGCAGGCGATGCGGGAGGTCGAACGATTCATCGCCGCGGCGTCGGAGCCCTGAACGCCCCTTAAAGCGAACTTCCGTTCGCTTTAGACTCATATCGCCTCATTCGCCGGCTCTCAGCGGATGCCGATGGCATCCGCCTGCCGCCAGCGGGAACTCTGTTCCCGCGAGAGGCGGACTCCGGTCGCATGTGCGACCGGGACCGCCGCCGCGGTCCGAAGCGGATTGCAATCCGCTTTAAACACCCTTTGTCCGTTCGAACCGGCGCGCGATTGGGGTATCGTCCCCGCGACCCGCCACGCCGCGAGACGCGCATGAACCGCCGCCAGTTCTCCAGCCTGCTGCTCTCCTTGCCGGTGCTCCCCTACGCGGCCCCGATCGCCGCGCAGGAGAAGGTTCCTGCCCTGGGAGAGGAGCTGACCCCCTTCGGCGCGGTGCGCGGCCCCAGCCGGACGCGGGCCATCCCACCTTGGAAGGGAGGGCTGACCCGTGTCCCCAACGGCTGGAAGCCGGGCACCCATCTGCCCGACCCCTACGACGAGGATGGGCGCTGGTTCACCGTGGGTCCGGCGGATCTGGACCGCTACAAGGTCCGCCTGTCCGCCGGCCTTCAGGCGATGCTGACCAAGTATCCGTCCTTCGAGATCCCGGTCTTCCCCAGCAACCGCAGCGCCGCCGCTCCCCAGCGCGTCTACGACGAAACGATCGAGAACGCCCGGCGCGCCAAGCTGGGCGAGAACGGTCTGGCGTTGAGCGGGGCGCGGGTGGGCGTGCCCTTCCCCATCCCGGCCAACGGCGTGCAGGCGATGTGGAACCACATCCTGCGCTGGCGCGGCAATTCCTTCAGCCGCACCGGCGCCACCGTTCTGCCGGAATCCGGCGGCATCTACACCGCGGCGGTCTACCGCGAGGACTGGCAATCCAGCTACGCCGCCGGGATCGACGGCGGCCGCCCCTTTCACTACCGCCGCACCACCCTGATGCCCAAGGCGGAGGCCGGGACCACCCTGCTGCTGCACGGCACGCTGAACCCGATCCAGGCCGGTTTCGCCGCTTGGTTCCGGCAGGGGGAAACCGGCAAGCCCGTCCGCGCGCCCGACTTCGTCTACGACACGCCGGACCCGGCCAGCGGCGGCATCCGCACCGCCGACATGCTGGACATGTTCGGCGGACCGCTCGACCGTTTCGACTTCGCGCTGGTGACGCGCCGGGAGATGTATGTGCCCTACAACGCCAGCCGGATGAACACGCCCAATCTGGCTCCGGCGGATTTCCTGTGGCTGGGCCATCCCAACCCACAGTTCCTGCGCTACGAAATGCACCGGGTGTGGATCGTCGAGGCGCGGCTGAAATCCGGCTTCCGCCACGCCCTGCCGGAACGCACCTATTATCTGGACGAGGATTCCTGGCAGATCGTCATGGCCGACCATTACGACGCCAAGGGCGATCTGGTCCGCTATGCGGAGGCGCACGGGATCGCCTATCCCCAGGTGCCCGTCTTCGCCCCGGCCTTGGAGATCACCTACGACCTCACGGGCGACCGCTATGTGGTGAACGGCCTCGACAACCAGCTCGCCCCGCCGGACTTCGCCAAGCCCCTGCGGCCCGAGGACTTCGCCACCGACACGCTGGAACGCAAGCGGCGGCCCTGGTGAGAGATTGGCAGAGTGAGATGGGCGGAGAGAGACGGGCGCCGGGCGGCGGTCAGTGCCGGACCGGGCCGGCGACCCACTGGCTGACGATGGTTTCCGCCTGGAAGGGCGGGGTTTCGGGATGGTGGTAGCGGAAGACGGTCACCGCCGCTTCCAGCGCGTAGCGCTCCGGCTGGCCGCAGTCGCACAGGCCGGCGTAGCAGCGCTGGACCGCGTCGCGGCAATTCAGGCTCACCGCCGGGTAGGGGTCGATCGTCAGCCAGCGCATGCTCTTCATCGACGCTCCCCGCCTTCCCCAGAGTTGCCGTCCAGCGCGTCGCCACCGTCGAGAGACACGCTGTCGAGCGGAACGCCGTAGATTTCCAGCCGGTGACCGACGATGCGGTAGCCCAGCTCCCGCGCGATGCGCTCCTTCAGCGCCTCCAGCTCCGGGCTGGCGAATTCGATGATCCGCCCGCTACGCGTGTCGATCAGGTGGTGGTGATGGTCGGTGGACGCCTCTTCATAGCGGGCGCGGCCGTCGCCCAGGTCCACCTTCTCGATCACCTGCGCGTCTTCCAGGAGGCGCATGGTGCGGTAGACGGTGGCGATGGAGATGCGCGGGTCGATCAGGACGGCGCGGCGGTGGACCTCCTCCACGTCGGGATGGTCCTCCGACTCCGACAGGACCTGGGAGATGACCCGGCGCTGGCCGGTCATCTTCAGTCCCTTTTCCAGGCACAAGGATTCGAGACGCGACGTCATTGCCCCACCGCCTTTGCCATCCGTTGCGGCGCCGTCTCCCGCGATCCGGGGCGCCATGCTGCAGCGCCGATCATAATACTGAAATTCATTCGCAATCCTATACCCCGTTTTTTTGTCCGGGAATTAACGCGGCAAAAGGCCGCATGCCCGGTGCGGCGCCACCACCCGCCACCCCCACTGTCTCCCGCCAAGGACTGCCGACATAGGGACATTTCCGGTCCGGAACGCGGCCAAGGTCCTTGTTTGCTTGCCAAAAGCCGCCCCACCGCCTATGTGTGTCCGGTCGATTTTGCTTTGGGGCTGCCGGCTCCTCGTCGTCCCGGTATCGGCGCCGCTTGCGCCTTCCCACGGTGAATTGATGGCTCCGCGCACTCCCGCGGCGGAGCGCCCCAAGCCACGCCGCCCCCGGCCATGTCCGGGCACGGCCCAGGTGCAGCCTCTGTTCACGTGACCAGGACCCTCCCCGTATGACCGAATTCAGTGGCCTCGGCCTGATCGAGCCCCTTCTGCGCGCCGTCGCCGAAGAGGGTTACCAGACCGCCACGCCGATCCAGGCCGGCGCCATCCCCGTTCTTCTGGAAGGCCGCGACGTGCTCGGCCTCGCCCAGACCGGCACCGGCAAGACCGCCGCCTTCACCCTGCCGATCCTGCAGCGGCTGTTCCAGAACAAGAAGCGCGTGCAGGCCAAGGCGCCGCGCACGCTGATCCTGACGCCGACGCGCGAGTTGGCGCTGCAGATCGGCGAGAGCTTCCGCACCTACGGCCGGCACCTGCCGATCCGCCGCACGGTGATCCACGGCGGCGTCGGGCAGAGCCCGCAGGTCGCCGCTCTGGCCCGCGGCACCGACGTGCTGGTGGCGACTCCGGGCCGCCTGCTGGACCTGATGGCCCAGAAGCAGTGCGTGCTCGACCAGGTCGAGATCTTCGTCCTGGACGAGGCCGACCGCATGCTCGACATGGGCTTCATCCGCGACGTGCGGAAGGTAGTCGCGGTCCTGCCGAAGCAGCGCCAGACCCTTCTGTTCTCCGCCACCATGCCGGAAGCCGTGGTCGAGCTGGCGCACAGCATCCTGACCGATGCCGAGCGGATCGAGGTCGCGCCGCAGTCCACCACGGTGGAGCGCATCGCCCAGCGCGTGCTGTTCGTGGACCGCGCCGACAAGCGCCGCCTGCTCGCCGACCTCCTCCAGGAGGGTGCCATGGAGCGGACGATCGTTTTCGCCCGCACCAAGCACGGCGCCGACCGCATCGCCGACCATCTGAAGAAGGCCGGCGTCCCGGCCGACGCGATCCACGGCGACAAGTCGCAGTCGGCCCGCGTGCGTGCGCTGGAGTCCTTCCGCAGCGGCGACCTGAAGGCGCTGGTGGCGACCGACATCGCGGCGCGCGGCATCGACATCGACGGCATCACGCACGTCATCAACTTCGACCTGCCGAACGAGCCGGAAAGCTACGTCCACCGCATCGGCCGCACCGCCCGCGCCGGCACCGACGGCAGCGCGGTGTCCTTCTGCGACGCGGAGGAGGTGGCCTATCTGAAGGCCATCGAGAAAACCATCCGCCAGCCGGTCCCGGCCGACCACGACCATCCCTACCACGCGTCGGTGGTGGCGGCGATCCACGCCTCCTCCGCCAAGCCGCCGAAGCCGGCGCCCAAGCAGCCCCGTCCAGGCCGCGGCCAGCCCCAGCAGCAGCCGGGCGGCGGCAAGCCGCAGGGCCAGAGGGCTCAGGCGCCAAAGGCCCAGGGCGCGAAGCCGCAGCCGCAGCAGGGCGCGCGGGTTGCCGGCGCCACCGGCGACCAGCCGCTGAAGGCCAAGGTGTCGGCCAACCAGCAGAACCGCCACAACCGCCGCCCCGCCCCGCACGGCGGCCAGCCGGGCGGGAACAAGCGGTCCGCGGCCTGAGTCCAAACAGACTGTGCCTGTTCGGTGCGCGGCGGGATCACCGTCCGCCGCGCACCGCCCGATGTGCGGCGGTCTGCTCGTCGATCACCGCGCCACGCGTCGGCGCAGTGCCGCTGTCGCCGTAGCGCTGGACCTGTGCGCTCCCGCCGAGCTGTTTGGCGATGGCCGCGGCGATCACGTCCCGCCGCTGCGCTTCGGACAGGGCGGCGGTCTGCCGCTCCAGCGCGGTCCAGTCGAGCCGCGACGCAAGCCCGTTGCTCATCTGCGTCTGGCCGTCCCGCCAAACGGCGGCGACGACCTGACCGCCCTGCCGGAACACGGTGTGCGCCTGCACGGCGCGGCTGCGCGCCGCGACCGCCGGGTCCACGGCGTTGGGATCACCGGCGATCCTCATCTGCTGCTGAAAGGCGGAATCGCCGACCCCGACCCGCGCCATCATCTCCGGCGTGGCCTTGGTCGCCGCCGAAAAGCGGGTGCCCCCGCCACCGTTCAGTGCGTACGCGCCTGACGGGCCATATCCCGGCGCGGAGACGGACAGGCTGCTCATGAAACACCCCCCGGTTGATCGTTGACTCCCCCTCGGCAACTTCCCCCTTAGCAGTTTCCATGCCATCACCGGCAGCGCCTGACCGCAGGCATCCGCCAGGGCGGAAAGGGGGCGGAAGGGACGGTGGAACCGGATGCGCAGAGCCGAATTTTCCCAGCGAGGGTGAAAGAAATGCCGATGGCGTCGAACCATTTCCTTGCCCTTCAAAGAAAAGCCGCCGCAATGGCCGCGGCGGCTTTGCCGTTTGGTGATGATGGACCGGTCAGAGCAGCGTCGTCAGATTGACTGCGTAAGAGTCGGAGCTGTACAGATACTCGATGGTGTTGTTGCCACCCAGATAGAAGTCCTGGATGATCACGCCATCATTCAGATAGCCATCGCTGAAATCGGCCACACTGGAGATCCACAGATCGTTGCTTCCCGTCGGACGGAAGAAGGCGAGGTTCGCCATCGTCACATCGGTGAAGTACACGACGTCGGACGTTCCGCCGCCATAGCCCGGCATCCCGGCTTCCGACTTGTCATCGTTGATGAGATCGACGCCGCCATTCGCCGAATGATAATAGACGTCGTTGCCCGCCCCGCCATACAGCGTGTCGTCGCCGGCTTCGCCCAGCAGGTGATCGTTCCCCGAACTGGCCAGAAGGCTGTCGCTCCCGTTGCCGCCATACAGCGTGTCGTTGCCGTCGTCGCCGACCAGAATGTCGTTTCCGTTGAAACCGTAGAGGAGATCGGCGCCGCTCCCCCCCTGGATCACGTCAGGATAGCTGCTGCCATACACGGTGTCGTTGCCGGCACCCGCCGCGGAGCCGTTGGCGGTCTCGTACGGTCCGGGGACTAATCCCCGCAGATCGATCACTTCGGACGCGGACGTTCCATTGATGACGCTCATGTCGAATCCCCACTTATTTTATGCATCGTCGAATGAATGTTCGGAAAGCTTGCTTGTTTGGCCGACCGCGCAGCGTTCATCGGATCGGTCGATCATGGTTTCCGAACAGAGGCTTTTCAGCTGCGCTCGCTCACGCACACAACAGCATGTGGTTGAGCGCAAGTTCTGAAATGCTCTCAAAACGAGATCTGTCATGAGAAAAGAAGACAGTCAACAACAATAAAATACACACGAAAGCACTAACTTCATTACTTATCTATCTAATCAAAAGCAAAACAGAAACAGGTGCGACAAAAGATACACTCAGCTCTGCACCCTTCATCTGTGTTTCTATTGATACACGAACAGAACGGGGAAGAGTCTGCGGATCGACAGGAAAAGGCCCTCCACCCGGTGGGGAGGAGGGCCGATGTTCCGTTGAAAGACAAACCGTCCCTACGCGTCCATCACCGCGCGAAAATCTGCCCCATGTCCTGAAAGCTCTTGAACTCCAGAGCGTTCCCGCTCGGGTCGAGGAAGAACATGGTGGCCTGCTCGCCCGCCTGACCCTTGAAGCGGATCTGCGGCTCGATGAGGAATCGCACACCTTCGGCCTTCAGCTTGTCGGCCAGCGCGTGCCAGTCGTCCCAATCCAGGATCACGCCGAAATGGCTGGCCGGCACGTCCTCGCCATCGACCGGGTTGGTGGCGCGGGTCCCGGCCTCCTCCGTCACATGCGCCACCACCTGATGGCCGTAGAGGTCGAAGTCGATCCAGCGGTCGGATTCCCGCCCCACACCGCAGCCCAGCAGGCCGGCGTAGAAGGCGCGCGCCTCCTCCTTGTCGCGGACGGGGAAGGCGAGGTGGAAGGGCGGAACGGGTTTGCGGTCGGTTGCGCTCATGCTCGTCGGGGTCTTCGCCCCCTCCCTGCTGGTGATTGCCTGAGCAGTCTACTCGGGCAATCACCAGCCTGTCTCGGGATCGAACAGGTGCGCCCCCTCCCCATCCGGCAAGAGGTCAGGCGATCCCTTCCGCCGCCAGCGCCGCGGCCACGGCCGGGCGCTCGGCGACGCGGGCCATGTAGGCGGTGATGTTCGGATAGCCGTCCAGCGGCAGGCCGACCCGCGGCGCCCAGCGCAGCACCGTGAATCCGTAGGCGTCGGCCACCGTGAAGCGGTCGCCCGTCAGGTAATCCTTGCCGGCCAGCCCAGCCTCCACGACCGCGAACTTGGCCGTCAGCGTCTGCTTGGCGATGTCCTTGAAGGCGTCCGGCGTGGTCGGGCGGAACAGTGGGCTGAAGGTCTTGTGCAGTTCCGTGCCGATGAAGTTCAGCCACTCCAGCACGCGGTAGCGCTCCATCGTCCCGACGGCCGGCAGCAGACCGGTCTTCGGCACGCGGTCGGCGATGCACTGCACGATGGCGGCGCCCTCGGTCAGGATGGTGCCGTCGTCGAACGCCAGCGTCGGCACTTGGCCCTTCGGGTTGACGGCCAGGAAATCGCTGCCGTCCTCCAGTTTCTTGGCGGCGAGGTCGACGGCCGCGACGTCGAAGGCCAGACCGCTCTCGCGCAGGACGATGTGTGGCGACAGCGAGCAGGCGCCCGGCTTCAGGTAGAGCTTCATGACGTTTCTTATCCTTGTTTCCGGCGGGACATGACGGATCGACAGTGGGGCACGGGGCACGGGCGATTGCAACCGCCCCACCCCGTTCAATCCGGCAAACGCCGTCCGCTCTCCGAGTCGAACAAGTGCAGGGCGTCGGGCGGCGCGCCGACGCGCAGGGTTTCGCCCTCGCGGCAGAACGGAAGGCCGGCGACTCGGACCACCATTCCCTCGCCGTCCGGCAGGCGGCCATAGACCACCGTATCGGCGCCCAGAGCCTCCACCAGATCGACCGTGACGATCAGCGGCCCGTCGCCGGACGTGACGGCCAGATGCTCCGGCCGCACGCCGAGCTTGACCGGCCGCCCGGCCATGTCGGGCCGCGGGCGCGGCAGGACGAAAGCGGTGCCGCCGGGCAGCACCACCCCCTGCCCGGCGGCGTCGAAGCGCGCGTCCAGCACGTTCATCGGCGGCGACCCGATGAAGCCGGCCACGAACAGGCTGGCCGGACGCTGGTAGACCTCCAGCGGTGTGCCGACCTGCTCGGCCACCCCGTGATTCATCACCAGGATGCGGTCGGCCAGCGTCATCGCCTCGACCTGATCGTGCGTCACGTAGAGGCTGGTGATGCCCAGCCGGTCCTGGAGCCGCTTGATCTCGACGCGCATCTGGGTGCGCAGCTTGGCGTCCAGGTTCGACAGCGGCTCGTCGAACAGGAAGGCGGCGGGCTCGCGCACGATGGCGCGGCCCATGGCGACGCGCTGCCGCTGCCCGCCGGAAAGCTGGCTGGGCCGGCGGTCGAGGAAGCGGTTCAGCTCCAGGATCTCCGCGGCCTTGGCGACGCGGGCCTGGATATCCGCCTTGGGCAGGCCACGGATCTTCAAGCCGTAGGCCATGTTGTCGAACACGCTCATGTGCGGGTAGAGCGCGTAGTTCTGGAACACCATGGCAATGTCGCGGTCCTTGGGCTCCAGCCCGTTGACCACCCGCCCGCCGATGGCGATCTCGCCGCCGGTGATGCTCTCCAGCCCGGCGACCATGCGCAGCAGCGTGGACTTGCCGCAGCCCGAGGGGCCGAGCAGCACGAGGAACTCCCCATCCGCGACGCTGATGTCGATGCCCTTGATGGCCTCGACGGCGCCGTAGGACTTGCGGACCCGATTCAGATCGACCGTTGCCATTTCTTATTTCTCGCTGTCCACAAGGCCTTTGACGAACCAACGCTGCATCAGCACGACCACCGCCACCGGCGGCAGCATGGCCAGCACCGTCGTCGCCATGATGAGGTTCCAGTCGGTCGCGGCCTCGCCGTTGCCGATCATCTTGGTGATGCCGATGACCACCGTCTCCATCTCCGCGCTGTTGGTGATCAGCAGCGGCCAGAGATACTGGTTCCAGCCATAGATGAAGAGGATGACGAACAGCGCCGCGATGTTGGTGCGCGACAGGGGCAGCACCACGTCCACGAAGAAGCGCAGCGCCCCCGCCCCGTCGATCTTCGCGGCCTCCACCAGCTCGTCCGGGATGGTCAGGAAGAATTGCCGGAACAGCAGCGTCGCCGTGGCCGAGGCGATCAGCGGGATGGTCAGCCCGGCGTAGCTGTCGATCAGCCCGAGGTTGGCCACCACCTCGTAGGTCGGGATGATTCGCACCTCGACCGGCAGCATCAGCGTGATGAAGATCATCCAGAAGAAGACCATGCGCAGCGGGAAGCGGAAAAAGGCCACCGCGTAGGCCGAGATGATCGAGATGGCGATCTTGCCCAGCGCGATGACCAGCGCCATGACGAGGCTGTTCCACATCATGATGCGCACGGGCGTGTGCATGACGCGGTTGCCCTGCGATTCGCTCCAGGCCGAGGCGTAGTTGTTCAGCATCTCCCCGCCTGGCGTCAGCGGCAGGTTGCCGCGCCCGATGGTGGCGGCGTCCCAGGTCGAACCGATGACCGTCACGTAGATCGGAAAGGCGAAGATCAGGACGCCCAGCATCAGGATCAGGTGCGGGACCATGTCCATCAGGCGCCCGCCGGAGCGCGGGGTGTCACGGTCGCGGTTCATGAGTAATGCACCTTGCGCTCGACGAAGCGGAACTGGATGGCGGTCAGCGCGATGACGATGACCATCAGGATCACCGACTGCGCCGAGGAGCCGCCCAGGTCGTGGTTGACCACGCCGTCCTGGTAGACGCGGAAGATCAGCGTCTCCGTGGCCTTGCCCGGCCCGCCGTGGGTCAGGGCGTGGATCGTGCCGAAGGTCTCGAAGAAGGCATAGACGATGTTCACCACCAGCAGGAAGAAGGTGGTCGGCGACAGCAGCGGGAAGGTGATCGTCCAGAAGCGGCGCACCGCCCCCGCCCCGTCGATGCTCGCCGCCTCCAGCACGGAGCGCGGGATGGCCTGCAGCCCGGCCAGGAAGAAGATGAAGTTGTAGGAGACCTGCTTCCAGCTCGCCGCCAGGATGACCATGGTCAGCGCCTGCCCGTCGTTCAGCCGGTAGTCCCAGGCGTAGCCGAGGTCGTTCAGCGCACGGCCCAGGATGCCGATGTCCGGGTTGAAGATGAACATCCACAGCACCGCCGCCACCGCGGGCGCCAGCGCGTAGGGCCAGATCAGCAGCGTCTTGTAGGCCGCCGCCGCCCGGATCTTCGCATCGGCCAGCACCGCCAGCCCCAGCGCGGAGACCAGCGACAGGAGGGTCACCGACGCGCTGAAGACGATGGTGGTCTTGACCGTCTCCAGATAGTTCGGGTCGCTCAGCACCGCCTGGAAATTCTCCAGCCCGACGAACTGGCTGCGCAGCCCGAAGGCATCCTGGAGATGCACCGACTGCCACAGCGCCTGCGCCGCTGGCCAGATGAAGAAGATCAACGTCACCGCCACCTGCGGCGCCAGCAGCAGGTAGGGCAACGCCCTGTTGTCGAAAATCACGCGACGTTGCATGGAATCCCTTTCAACCCTCTCCCCTCTGGCGAGAGGGCAGCCCGAAGGGCCTCTCGCGCTGGCCTATGGCCAGCGCTGACGGCGTCAGGCGGATGCCTATGGGCATCCGCTGAGAGCCGGTGAGGGGGTTGCGCGTTTCCGGCACGTCCGGCAAAAGCGCAACCCCCTCACCCTTAACCCTCTCCCCAGGGGGGAGAGGGGATATGACGTCGGGTTTTGGCCCGTGTTGCTCAGTTCTTGTTGGCGCGCTCGAAGTTGCGCAGGACCGTGTCGCCGCGCTTCACCGCGTTGTCCAGCGCCTGCTGGGCGGTCTGCTGGCCCTGGAACGCCCGCTCCATCTCCTCCTGGATGATGTTGCGGATTTCCGGCAGGTTGCCCAGCCGCAGCCCCATGGTGTTCTCCGTGGTGGCGGTGCGGGTCAACTGCTCCGCCGGCACCTCGGCGCCGGGGTTCTTGTCGTAGAAGCCCTCCTTCTTCGCCATCTCGAAGCCCTGGAGCGTCACCGGGACGTAGCCGGTGTCCATGTGCCACTTGGCGTCCACCTCCGGACGGGCGAGGTAGCTGAAGAAGGCGGCGACGGCCTTGTACTCGTCGGCGGTGCGCTTGGGCGAGGTCATCACCCAGAAGGCGGCGCCGCCGATGATCGAGTTCTTCGGCGAGGCGATGGCGTCCGGCCAGTAGGGCAGCGGCGCGGCGCCCCAGGCGAACTTGGCCTCCTTGACGATGCGCCCGCGCAGGCCCGACGAGGCCTGGATCATCGCGCACTCACCCGACGGGAACAGCGAGTCCGCGGCGTTGTCGCGGCCGCCGTAGCGCAGCGCGCCTTCCTTCTGGAGGTCGATCAGCGTCTGGAGATGCTTCACGAAGAACGGGTCGTTGATCTTCAGCGTGGCGTTCAGCCCACCGAAGCCGTTGGCCTCCGACGCGAAGGGCTTGTCGTGGAGTGCGCCGACCTGCTCGAACTGCGTCCAGGTCGGCCAGGAGAAGGTCATCGGGCAGGTCACGCCCGCCGCCTTCAGCTTGCGCGCCGCGTCGGCCACCTCCGGCCAGGTCGCCGGCGGCTTGTTGGGGTCGAGCCCGGCCTTCTGGAAGGCGTCCTTGTTGTAGAAGGTGATGGTGGTGGAGCTGTTGAACGGCAGGGCCATCATCTTGCCGTCCTTGGAGCTGTAATAGCCCCGGACCGCCGGGATGTAGGCCGCGGCGTCGAGCCCCGACCCCGTCTCGCTCATCAGCTGGTGCACCGGCTTGATGGCCGGGCCGGCGGACAGCATGGTGGCGGTGCCGACCTCGAACATCTGCACGACGTGCGGGGCGTTGCCGGCGCGGAAGGCGGCGATGGCCGCCTGCATCGTCTCCGGATAGCTGCCCTTGAAGGTCGGGTTGACCTGGACCTTGTCCTGGCTGTCGTTGAAGCCCTTCACCACCTGCTCGAGCTGGCCGCCGAGCGGCTGGGGCAGGCCGTGCCAGAATTCGACGACGGTCTTCTGCTGGGCGTAAGCGGCGCCGGTGAAACCGGCGGCGAGCGCGAAGGCGGCCGTCGAGACGGCGAGCTTGCGGCGGGTCAGCATGGTGGTCTCTCCCTGGAACCAATCGATTGCGTGATGTGCTGACATGCAGGGCGCGGGTTGCGGTCCCGCGACGGTCTTGTGAAGATTTGGTGACGTGTCCGGAACACGCGCGCAGGGGCGCGCCGCATCCGCTCCTGGCGGTTGCAACGTTGACCCTGCGTAAGGCATGGAACGGGACTTAAGGCGGTGGCGGATGTTGCGCCGACATTGATGATTTTCCTCCCCGCATGTGTGTTTCTTTTTTGCAAGCCTTAAGGACAGAGGGGGAGGCTGTCAATCAGCCGTACGTATCAGTACGGACTATCACCTTTACGTCATCTCTCGGGGTGCCATGTTTGGGCGAGTGCCCACAGCGCGGAGTCGTCCCGGCACAGGGACCCGGCCATCTGCGACAGGCTGTCCCCCATCAGGCCGGAGGAGCGCAGCAGGCAGTAGGACCGGCTTGGCGCCGACAGATAGTGCGACGCCGTCGGGGCCGCGACCGGCGGCGCGGGATACAGCGCGGCGGGCGGCGGGCAGTAATAGGGCTGCGCACCGGGGTTGTAGCCGGGCACCAGCCGGTCCAGGCCGGGCCGGGGACCGAAGACGCAGCCGCGCTGGTCCCAGTCCAGGCTCGTCGTCTGCGCGGCGGCGGGCAGGACGACGAAGGCGGCCATCGTCATCCCCGCCAGACAACCGGCTAGCCGGCACCCTGCTTTGCGATGCATGCTTCCCTCCGATCCCAGGCCACGCCCGTGGCGCACCCAGACCATGACGCCGGGGCCGGCGGGCCGTGAACGGCCCCGGCCTTCAGAGGAAGTATGCGCGCTCCATCGACGCCCGGCGCGGCGCCGATGGACGGGTCGGCAAGCGCAAGCGAGGACGGCGCTCTCTGTTCGTTCGGTGGGAAGGAGGAAAGGCGGCTCCCCGCCCCGTCACGCCGCGCTGCTGCTCTCGACCGGCAGTTCCGCGGCGCTCGCCGCCGCCAGCGGGACGTCCACCGCGAAGACGGACCCCTTGCCGGGCACCGAGCGCAGCGAAACCGTCAAACCCAGCAGCGTCGCGAGGCGCCGCACAATGGCGAGGCCGAGCCCCAGCCCGTGCCGGCGGTCGCGGTTCGGGTTGCCGAGTTGGCGGAAGTCGTCGAAGATCGCCGACTGGTCGGCGGGAGCGATGCCGAGGCCGGTGTCCCACACCTCGATGCGCAGCGCCCCGCCGCGCCGCCGCGCCGCCAGCAGCACGCCGCCCGACTCGGTGAAGCGCAGGGCGTTCGACAGGATCGGGCGCAGAAGCTGCTCCAGCAGCACCGGGTCGGTGCTCACCTCCGCGTCCGCGGGGCGGACGTTGAAGCGCAGGGCCTTGGCGTCGGCCTCCGGCGCGAACTCGTTGAGCAGGCGGCCCAGCGTCTCGTCGATGGGGAAGGTCTGCACCTGCATCCGGACCAGCCCGGCCTCCAGCTTCGACACGTCCAGCAGGGCGCGCAGGAGCGCTTCCGCCGCCTCGATCGACATTTCCAGCTTCTCGCCCAGATCGCGCGCGCCGGGATCGGTCAGGCGCCCCATCAGCAGATGGTGGAACAGGTGCATGGCCTGGAAGGGCTGGCGCAGGTCGTGGCTGGCCGCCGACAGGAAGCGCCCGATGGCGGTGCGTCCCGTCTCGGCTTCCTGGCGGACCCGCTCGGTCTCGGCCTTCGCGCGCTCGGCCTCGGCGCGGGCGGCGGCCAGAGCGGCGGCGTTGGTGTCGGCGATGGCGGCGACCGCGGTCACGACCCCGTCCGCGTCGCGCACCGGGCTCAGCACCATTTCGCCCCGGGGCAGCAGGCCGAAGGCCGACACCGGAGTCCCGGTGAGAACGACACGGCGAACCTGCGCCTCCACCTGGGAGACGATGGCCGCCGGAACGCCCAACTCGGTCAGATCCGTGCCGTCCACCTCCTCCGGCAGCCGGCTGAAGGCCGCGGCAAAAGCCTGGTTGACCACGAGAAGCCGCGCGTCCAGCCCAAGCAGAGCGTGAGCGGCGCCGTTGGCGGAGACCAGAGCCTCAAGCCAGATCGCACGATCAGTCATATGACCTTCGGTTGAGTTCTTTCTGGTATACTCGACCACAACTTCACCGCAAAAACTGAGATTACAGCACACTTATCCGGCCACTTGGGCATCGGAGTCAAATATCACATGCAAAACTCACTTGGGACAAATTCCGTTTGAATGTGAAGGACAACGCCCCCATTGGCCCAAGCCGGCCGCGCGGGCTATAAGTCAGGTATGCTTTTCCGCCGCAAATCCCACCCCTCCAAAACCCAGGCCAAAACCCAGGCTCCACGCCCCAAGGCCCCGCGCGCCCTGGCGGTCGCCGGCCTGCCCGTGCCGCTGGAGCTGCGGGAAAGCGCCCGCGCCCGCCGGATGACCCTGCGGGTGGACGCCGGACGCGGGCTGATCCAAGTGGTAATCCCGGTGGGCGTCCCGGAAGCCGAGGCGCTGCGCTTCGTCGGGCGGCACGACGGCTGGGTCCGGGCGCGGCTGGCCGCCCTGCCGCCGCAGCTTCCCTTCGCCGACGGGGCGGTGGTGCCCTATCTGGGGATCGACCACATCATCCGGCACAGCCCGGACCTGCGCGGGGCGACCCGGCGCGAGGACGGCGCGATCCTGGTCGGCGGCCGGGCGGAGCATGTCGCCCGCCGGGTGCGCGACTTCCTGATGGCGGAGGCGCGGCGCGAGCTGGCCGAGCGGTCGCGCACCAAGGCCGCACTGATCGGCGCGCGGGTCGCCGCCGTCACCGTGCGCGACACCAAGAGCCGTTGGGGAAGCTGCTCGGCCACCGGACGCCTCTCCTTCTCATGGCGGCTGATCCTGACGCCGGAGTCCGTGCTGGATTACGTGGTGGGGCACGAGGTGGCGCATCTGCGCGAGATGAACCATTCCCAGCGCTTCTGGACGCTGTGCGCGCAGCTGACCGGCGACGTGCGCACGCCCCGCCTCTGGCTGAAGGCCAACGGCACGCGGCTGCTTCGTTATGGCGAGGGCAGCGGCGAGGGGACGGAAATGGTTTCACCTGCAAATGACGGTCATGCCGAAACGCCGTGACGGGGTCGCGCCGAGCCTCTGCTAGAGTGCGCCTCCCCCATCGTTCCCGGCCCGACTCCCTCCATGCCCCGTCCCGATTCCCTGACCGTCCGCGTGCTGCTGACGGCGCTCGTCGCCTTCGGTCCGCTGTCCACCGACCTCTACCTGCCTTCCCTGCCCACCCTGGTCAGCGTGTTCGACACCGACATCGCCACGGTGCAGCTCACCCTGTCGGTCTTCCTCGCCGGCTTCGCGGTGTCGCAGCTCGTCTACGGGCCGGTGTCGGACCGGTTCGGACGGCGGCCCGCCCTGCTTGGCGGCATTCTCATCTATCTGGTGGCGAGTGCCGCCTGCGCGCTGACCGACGACATCGAAACGCTGATCGTCGCGCGCTTCTTCCAGGCGCTCGGCGCCTGCTGCGGCCCGGTGGTGGCGCGGGCCGTGGTGCGCGACGTCTTCGGGCGCGACCGGGCCGCCACCGTGCTGGCCTACATGGCAATGGCCATGACGCTGGCCCCCGCCGCCGGCCCCATCCTCGGCGGCGTCCTGACGGAGTGGTTCGGCTGGCGGAGCAACTTCCTGCTGCTGACCGGCTTCGCCGCCCTGATCCTGGCCGCCACCTGGGCTCTGATGGGGGAAACCAACGCCAACCGCGACGAGACGGCGCTCCAGCCCGGCCGGTTGTTCGCCAACTACGCGCTGCTGCTGCGCGACCGCGGCTTCGTCGGGCAGATGTTGACGGTGGCCTTCGCCTACAGCGGCATCTTCGCCTTCATTTCCGGGTCCAGCTTCGTCCTGATCGGGCGGCTGCACCTGACGCCCGCGCAGTTCGGGGCAAGCTTCGGCGCGGTGGTGCTGGGTTACGCGGTGGGGTCCTTCCTCGCCGGGCGGCTGAGCGCGCGGCTGGGCGGGCCGCGGATGATCCGCACCGGCACGGCGGTTTCGCTGGCCGGCGGGCTGCTCGGGGTGGCGCTGGCGCTGGGCGGGGTGCTGCATCTGGCGGCGGTCATCGCCCCGGTCTTCCTCTTCCTGCTGGGCGCCGGGCTGACCCTGCCCAACGCCATGGCCGGGGCGGTTGGCCCCTACCCGATGATGGCCGGGCTGGCCTCCTCGCTGGTCGGCTTCGTGCAGATGACGGTGGCGGCGCTGGTCGGCGTGGTGCTCGGGCACACCCACGCGGACAGCCAGCTTCCCATGATGACGGCCATCGGGCTGGTCGCGCTGGGCGGCGCGCTGGCCCACCGGCTTCTGGTCAGTCCTCGGACTTGACCGAGTCGGGAATCCAGCGCAGGACGTAGGAGAAGACGATCGTCACGGCAAGGCAGAGCGCCAGCGCCATCCCCGCCAGCACGTAGAATCCGGCCCCGCAGGCGATGCCCAGCGCGCCGGCCATCCAGATCACCGCCGCGGTGGTCGCCCCGCGCACCGTCGTCCCGGCGCGGAACATCACCCCGGCGCTGATGAAGCCGATGGCCTGGGCGATGCCCTGGATGACGCGGGTGGGGTCCATGTCGCCCCCGCCGGTCCCCTTCCCGGCCATGCCCCAGTAAAGCTCCAGCGCAACCAGGGTCGTCACCGCCGCGCTGATGGCCACCAACGTGTGGGTGCGCAGCCCCGCCGCCTTGCCCCGGACCTCGCGGTCGAGTCCCAGCGCCGCGCCGCAAACCGCCGCCGCGGCCAGCCGGGCCGCCATGTCCCAGGCCGGAATGGCCGTACTCAAGTCCATGTTATTCCTCCTTATTTTTACCTTTGCGTAACGCTTGCTACTTTTTTGCGCCCGGTCGCATTTTTCACTTTAAAAGGCGGCTCGTTCGATCTATGTAACCGCAACTCGCAAGCGCACGTGCCGCTGGCCCGCCCCTCGTCCTTTTCGAGATGTGGTTATGCAACGACGTAACGCGTGATCCCCGACCGTCCCTTAAGCAAGGCGGCGTCTTGGAGGTTACGATGGTTCATGTTGTTGTGGGTGGGCGCCGGCTCACCCGTCTCCGACTCTTTCCGGTTCTGTCCAGTCCGGTCCTTCCCCGCAAGGCAACACGGCAGTCCAGTATGGGCGGCCTGAGCGCCTGACCGTCTTTTCTTTTTGACCGGTCAGCAGCGCGCGGCCGCTCCGCCCCTGCTTTTTCACAATTCGTCCGACACCTTCATCTTGCGTCCGGGAGACTGAGATGACCGATAAGATTGCGCGCTTTTTCGAAGAGCAGCGCCCGCAGACCCCGTGCCTCGTCGTCGATCTGGACGTCGTGGAAGCGAACTACCACGACCTGGAGGAAGCGCTCCCGGACGCCCGGATCTTCTACGCCGTGAAGGCCAATCCGGCGCCGGAGATCCTCGGCCTGCTGACCCGTCTGGGCTCCGCCTTCGACACCGCCAGCGTCCCGGAAATCCAGATGGTGCTGGCCGCCGGCTGCGCGCCGGAGCGCATCTCCTATGGCAACACCATCAAGAAGGAAGCGGATATCCGCCGCGCCTTCGAACTGGGCGTGCGCCTGTTCGCCTTCGACAGCGAGGCGGAGCTGGAGAAGATCGCCCGCGCCGCCCCCGGCGCCCGCGTCTTCTGCCGCATCCTGACCTCCGGCGAGGGCGCCGAGTGGCCGCTGTCGCGCAAGTTCGGCTGTGACCTCGCCATGGCGCGGGAGCTGCTGCTGAAGGCCAAGGGCATGAACGTCGTTCCCTACGGCGTGTCCTTCCACGTCGGCTCGCAGCAGAAGGACCTGATGCAGTGGGACCACGCCATCTTCCAGGTGGCGCAGCTGTTCCGCGAGCTTGAGGTGCTGGGCGTCGACCTCGGCATGATCAACCTGGGCGGCGGCTTCCCGACCCGCTACCGCACCGACGTGCCGGAGACCACCGCCTACGGCCAGGCCATCTTCGAGTCCCTGCGCACCCACTTCGGCAACCGCCTGCCGGAAGCCATCGTGGAGCCGGGCCGCAGCATGGTCGGCAACGCCGGCATCATCGAGAGCGAGGTCGTCCTCGTCTCCCGCAAGTCGGCCAACGACGTGAAGCGCTGGGTCTATCTGGACATCGGCAAGTTCAGCGGTCTCGCCGAGACGATGGACGAGGCGATCCAGTACCCGATCCAGGTGATGGGCGACGATGGGGAGGGCGACAGCGAGGCGGTCGTTCTGGCCGGCCCGACCTGCGACAGCGCCGACGTGCTCTACGAGCGCGCCGAGTACAAGCTGCCGATGGACCTGAAGGCCGGCGACCGCGTGCGCATCCACGCCACGGGCGCCTACACGACGACCTACTCGGCGGTCTGCTTCAACGGCTTCGCCCCGCTCCAGCAGATCTGCATCTGATCGGGCGGCGTTTCGGCTGAGAAAAAGGCCACTCTTCCTTCGGGAAGAGTGGCCTTTTCTTTTGACCGCTTACGGAAACCCCAGGACCCGGATGCGAAAAGGGCCGCTCCCTTACACAGGGGCGGCCCTTTTCCTTGCGGTCTCCCGCAGCCGTGACGGCGGCATCAAGCCTTCCAGAACGGCTTGCTGATCTCGCCTTCGACGTCGATCTGGGAGATGCCGATGTCGTGCAGCATCCGGTCGTCCAGCCGAGCCAGCTCGCGGCGGGTGATGGTGCGCTGCCGCCACAGGGCGAACGTGTCCAGAACGCTGTCCAGCACATACGCCACCGGAGCAGGGCGCAGGGTACGACCGGCGGGGGCCGTGCGCAGAGCGATTGCCATGGTGGTCATCCTATCTTTGAAGGTCCCGAGGGGGCCTGCCGGAAGTGGCCGCCGCGCCCTCGCTTTGTGAGAAAGAATATTGCTCATCCCGCGCAAACCCGCCACCGCCATGTGGGTATGCGAGCCGTGAGCTTTCTCGATAGCTGTCGTAGGAATATCACCGATGCAAGAATAATGGACGAATGCACAGCTTTTGGGCGCCACAAATTGTGCAGTTGACCAACAAACAGTGTTTGAAACGGAGCGCTGGACAGCCGCCGCAGAGCGTCCTACCTGTGATCCCGACCGTCGTCCGACACCGAGTTCTTCCCATGATCGACACCATCGCCTTCGACGGCGACGACACGCTGTGGCACAACGAATCCCTGTTCTCGATGACGCAGGACCGCTTCCGCGCGCTGCTCGCCAACCACTTGGCCGACCCGGCGGACATCGACCGGCGGCTGTTGCAGGCCGAGCGCGAGAACCTCCGCGTCTACGGTTACGGCATCAAGGGCTTCGTCCTGTCGATGATCGAGACGGCGGTGGACCTGACCGACGGGCGCATCGGCGGGCGGGACATCCAGAGCCTCGTCGAGTTCGGCAAGGCGATGCTGGAACACCCGGTCGACCTGCTCGACGGGGTGCAGGAGGTGGTGGAGGGGCTGTCCGGCCGCTACCGGCTGCTGCTCGTCACCAAGGGCGACCTGTTCGACCAGGAAAGCAAGATCGCCCGCTCCGGCCTCGCCGAACGCTTCGACGCCATCGAGATCGTCAGCGAGAAGGACCCGGCCACCTACCGCCGCCTGCTCGACCGCCATGGGGTGGACCCGGCGCGCTTCGTCATGGTGGGCAATTCCGTGCGCTCGGACATCCTGCCGGTGCTGGCCGTGGGCGGCCACGCCGTCCATGTGCCCTACCATGTCACCTGGGCGCACGAGGTGGCCGAGCCGCCCACCGAGAACTACCGCCGCATCGACAGCCTGCACGGCCTGCCGCCGCTGCTCGCCGCCTGGTGAAAGGACCTTGGTGATAGGGAGACCGTGATGAGCTTCGCCCTGCTGACCGACCCCGCCCGCCCCGCCGTGCAGCCTGAGACCGGTGGCCCGGCTCCCGACCGCGTCCTGTCCGGCGCGCCGGTCTTCACCACCTGGAACGAGTACGAGTCGGCGGACGGCAAACGCTTCGCCGGGGTCTGGCGCTCCACCCCCGGCTCCTGGCGGATCGTCTACGACGAGTGGGAGTATTGCGAGATCCTGGAAGGAAGCAGCGCCATCAGCCACGCAGACGGGCGCCGGTGGATGGTTGGCCCTGGCGATCGCTTCACGCTGGAGCCGGGTTTCGATGGTGTGTGGGAGGTGCTGGAGACCACGACGAAACGCTACGTGGTCATTCTCCCCTGAGCAGATCACGCCGTCCTTAGCCCTCTCCCCTCCGGGGAGAGGGTGGCCCGGAGGGCCGGTGAGGGGGATGCGCGTGACGGGAAGTTCGGCACATGCGCAACCCCCTCACCCTAACCCTCTCCCCAGAGGGGAGAGGGAACATCAAGCGCTTCAGCCAGACGGCCCGAACAGATGGACGGCGCCGAGGTCGGCACGGTTGAGCACGACGACCGCCTTGCGCCCGATCTCCACGGCCAGCGCGCACAGCGCCATGATCGACAGCACCAGCACGATCCGCGCGATGTCGCGCGCCCAGGCGCGCCGCTTGCGCCGCCGTGCCGCCAGATGCGCGGCCAGCTTCTGCCGCAGGGCGCTGCCGCGCCGCCCGTAGCCTCCCGCCCAGCCCCAGCCGCCCCTCGTCGGCGGTGATGGGGGTGGCTCGTTCGGCGCCGTCTCTGGCGTGGGCGTGATGGGAACGGGCAGTCCGGCGCCGCCCGCGGGCGTCGAATCGGCGTTGGGTGCGCTGGTCGGGGTGGCGGTCGCGCCGGGTGGGTCGGTCGCGGTCACGGCGGTCATCCTGCGGCGGAGGAACGGTCGATGAGCCGTTATCTACGCCCTTTTCATGAAAGCGCAACACGCCGCGCCCGAACACCCGGAAAGGCCACATGGAAACAAGCGGGGGGGGAAACAAGCGGGGCGGCGGCGGAATGCCGCACCCCGCCTCCACCGCCTCAGCGCCGGCTGCGCGGATCGCGGCTCAGGCCCTTGGCCTCCAGTTCCGCCAGATACTCCGCCCACAGGCGATCCTGGTCCTCGCCCAGCTCGTACAGCAGCTTCCAGGAGTAGATGCCGCTGTCGTGCAGGTCGTCGAAGACGATGCGCAGCGCGTAATGGCCGATGGCCTCCAGGCTCATGATGCCGACGTGGCGGCGGGCCGAAACGGTCTGCTTCTGGCCGGGACCGTGGCCCTGCACCTCGGCGCTGGGGCTGTGGACGCGCAGGAACTCCGCCGGGTAGGAGAAGGTCCGGCCGTTGTCGAAATCGACCTCCAGCCGCTTCTCCTCCTTCTTCAGCCGGACTTCCACCGGCCAGTGCTTGGTGCCGAAGGCGTCCGACGCGAATTGCTCGTCGGACATCAGGCGGCCCCCGGCTTCCCGTCGAGGCTGCGGGCCTCGTCGATCAGCATGATCGGAATGCCGTCGCGGATCGGATAGGCCAGCCCGGCGCGGTCGCTGATCAACTCGGCGCGCTCGGCGTCGTAGCGCAGCGGCCCCTTGGTCAGCGGGCAGACGAGGATCTCCAGAAGCTTCGGATCGACGCGCGCCTGCGTCTTGCCGTCGGCGGGCGTGTCGTCGTGGGGGTGGGCGCTCATGGATCGGGCCTCGCAGTCGGAAAGTGCAGTGTCGGTCGAAGGAAACGGTCAGTGACGCAGCGCGCCGCCGTCGCCCTCATGGCCGTCGAGAATGGCCATCTCGACCAGGGCGATCAAGAGCTTCGCGCGCTCCGGCAGGTCCGGCGTCTCCAGAAGGGCCTGCTTTTCGCTGGGCGAGAAGGGACAGATCATCGCCAGCGAGGTGACCAGCCGCTCGTCCGGCGTGCCGTCGATGGCCTTCCAGTCCACCGACAGGCCCTGCATCTTGAAATAGCCCTTCAGCCCGGCCAAAAGCCGTGGGCGGTCCAGCCCGCAGCCGTCGCTCAAGTTCCCGGCGCGCTCCAGCGGGTCGATCAGATCGCCGGTGAAGCGGTCCCAGTCCGCGGCGACCCGGCGGTAGCCGCGCTGGCCCTCCAGCTCCCGCATGATGGCGAAGCGGCTGACCCCGGTCAGGGTGATCAGGTAGCGGCCGTCCTCGGTCTCGGCGAAGCTGGTGATGCGTCCGGCGCAGCCGGTGCCGTAGACCGCCGGCTCGCGCAGGCGGCAGGCCGGATCGGTCGGCTGGACCATACCGATCATGCGGTCGCCGGCCAGAGCGTCCTCGACCATCGCGAGGTAGCGCGGCTCGAAGATGTTCAGCGGCAGGCGTCCGCGCGGCAGCAGCAGGACCCCCGCGAGAGGGAAGATCGGGAGCTGCCGCGGGAAGCGGTCCGATGACGGGTCGATGGGGTTCCGGCTCATGCGACGAATATAGAACCCCCGGACACGGCGAACAGAGCGACCGCGAACGAAGCGGCCTCCAACGAAACAGACTCGCGGCCCGGAGTCGCCCCCGGGCCGCGAGCCCCCGTGATCAGCGGAACAGGATCGACGACAGCTTGCGGCGGCTCTGCACCGTCAGCGGGTCGGTCGGGCCGAAGGCCTCGAAGAACTTGACGAGCTGCTTGCGGGCGGCCTCGTCGTTCCAGGCGCGGTCGCGGCGCACCAGTTCCAGAAGCTCGTCCACCGCGGCCTCGCGCTTGCTGGCGGCGAACAGCGCGAGCGCGAGGTCGAAGCGGGCCTCGTGGTCGTCCTCGTTGCGGGCGACCTTTTCCGTCAGCTCCGGGATCGGGCCGGCGTTGGCGGCCTGCTCGGCGACCTCCAGCGCGCTGCGCACCGCGGCGATCTCCTTGTCCTTGGCGATCTGCTCCGGCACCTTGTCGAGCATCTGCTTGGCGCGGGCCAGCTCGTCGTTGACGATCAGGCAGCGGACCAGCCCGGCATAGGCCACGGCGTTCAGGTTCTCCGGATCGGCCTGCAGGATCTCGCCGTAGATCTCCGACGCGGTCTGGGTGTCGCCGGCCTCCAGCGCCTCCTTGGCCTGGGCCAGCGCCTCCTCCAGGATGTCGCCCTCGCCGCCGCCCGCGGCGCCGGCCAGCTTCAGCAGCTTCTCCACGAAGGCCTTCACCTGCGACTCCGGCAGGGCGCCCATGAAGCCGTCCACCGGACGCCCCTGGAAGAAGGCGTAGACCGCCGGGATCGACTGCACGCGGAGCTGCGAGGCGATCATCGGGTCCTTGTCGGTGTCGATCTTGACCAGCCGCACCTTGCCCTTCGCGGCCAGAACCGTCTTTTCCAGGATCGGACCGAGCTGCTTGCACGGGCCGCACCAGGGCGCCCAGAAATCGACGATCACCGGCACGGACTGCGACGCCTCGATGACGTCGGCCATGAAGGCGCGGTCGCTGCTGTCCTTGATCAGGTCACCGGCGGCGGGGGCGGCACCGGCGGCGACGGGCTTGTTGGCGGGCGGAATGGAGAACATGGCGGTCACGTATCCCTTTGCGATCTCGCGTGATAGATGAGCGCACGGGGCGCGTTAAGCAAGCGTCGGCTGAGAGTCCGGCGGCTCCTCGCCGAAGGGCACGATCAGCGGCTCGTGCCCGCCGGCCCGCAGGAAGCGCAGCAGGTCCGCGGCAGCGATGGCCGTGGTGCGGTCGTTCAACAGCGGATGGTAGTTCAGCGGGTCGTGGGCCAGCATCTGCTCCTGCAGCACCACCCTCACCCGCCGCTCACTGTCGTTGACCACCGAGAAGGGCGTGACCGAGCCGGGCCGCACGCCGAGATGCCGCCACAGCCGGTCGGCTGAAGCGAAGGACAGCCGCGCCGACCCGATCACCTTGTCGAAGCGGTTCAGCTCCACCCGCGCGTCCTCCAGCGCGACGACCAGCCAGTGCTGCTCCTTCTTGTCCTTCAGAAACAGGTTCTTGCAGTGGCCGCCGGGCAGCGCGCCGCGCAGCGCCTTGCTCTCCTCCACCGTGTGCAGCGGCGGGTGGCGGTGGGTCACGGTGCGGATGCCGAGCGCCGCGAGATGCTCCAGGAGCTGCTCCGGGCTCGTCGGCAGCGGCTCCTCGGCCCTGCCCTCGGGGGTGTCGCGGGTGTCCATGGAGCCATCTTTAGCGGCGCCGGTAACATTCGTCCGGGAAAATCTGTCCGGGCGCCCGAGAAAAGTGAAACATGACGCTTGCATTGCGCCGATCCATGAGTATAGTCCGCCGCACGCCGCCGGACGGCACCGCACAACGGTCCGAACGGCAGCGAAACGGAGCGCGGGCGTAGCTCAGGGGTAGAGCACAACCTTGCCAAGGTTGGGGTCGAGGGTTCGAATCCCTTCGCCCGCTCCATTCTCCCGACGGAGGCGGTGATCCTTCGGAGGGAAACAGGACGGTTGATGGAAAGGCTGGACCTTTGGGTGCCGGCCTTTTTCGTTTTCCCCTCCCGGCCGCATCCCTTCCCCGCGCGTTGCGATCCCGCAACCGACGCCATCGCTTCCGACGCCGAGTCTGCGCCGCGGCACTCCGCCGCCTGCAACCGACGCCTTGGCCCTGACATTCCCAACCTCGAACCAGCGCAGCCATACAGGGCGGGCAACGCCAAAATTCGCAACCAAAGGGCGTTAACCCTAGCAAACAGCATGCTTTTGTAGGTCATTCCACGCGCACATACCCCATATGAACGCGTGAATAAATTTACTTCTCGGCAACCTACTTGCGTATGACCGCCCGAGAGACTATGCTTCAAATACGAAACAAATAGAACTTCTATCCGGTTAGGGTTGTATGCACCATGGATGGTCTGGTGGCGTCGGACGGGCTGAGCCCGTGATTTTCCCGGACAGGACGCTCCTGTCCGGCCGGCGTCCGCCGCTCCGGCAACACCGGCCCTCCCCCGCCTGATCGTCATCGGCTCCGCTGTCGTCGCACTGCGACCGGCGGTGCCGCTGGTCGCGCTTCCAAGCCCCGCTTCGTACAGCCCAGACGGCAACCCGCCCAGACGACAAGAGGTCCTTCCCATGGCTATGCAACGCTACATCGTGAATTTTCCGCGCCTGTCCCCGGACATGCTGGAAATCTGGAAGACGGTCCCCAGCAGCATCGCGTCCGACGTGCAGAACCGCTGCCAGAGCATGGACGCCCGGATCAAGCCCTGCGCCCCGGGCATGCGCATCTGCGGGCAGGCCCGCACCGCCGTGTCGATGCCGGGCGACAACAGCATGCTGCTGACCGCCTGCAGCCTGGCCGAGCCGGGCGAGGTGGTGGTGGTCGCCGGCGCCGGCCTGGAGGAGGTGGCGCTGGCTGGCGAATGGGTGGTCCGCGGCTGCAAGTCGCGCGGCCTGGGCGGTCTGGTGATCGACGGCTCCGTCCGCGACCTTCAGGAAATCCGGACCATCGGCTTCCCGGTCTTCGCCAAGGGCTCGGTCCCGCGCGGCCCGCACAAGGCCTTCGGCGGCAAAATGGATGTCCCGGCCGGCGTCGGCGGCATGGTGGTCAACCCGGGCGACCTGATCATCGGCGACGATGACGGCGTGACCGTGGTGCCGCTCGCCGTGATGGACGAGGTGCTGCGGCGCTGCCTGGAGCTGATGGCCAAGGAGAAGGTGTGGTCGCAGCAGCTCGACGCCGGCAAGTCGCTGATGGAGGTGCTGGGCGTGCCGGAACCGGAAATCGTCGAGACGCCCACCCTGCGCTGACCCCCGGCATCCGCCGGACCACGCGAGCCGGCGAACCGCACAGCCCTTCGAGCCGCCCCAAGACCGGTTTCCGTCGCCATGACGCTCATCTTTCAAATCGTGCTGCCGATGTTCGTCCTGGTCGCGCTCGGCTTCTACGCCGGGAAATCGGGCAATTTCAGCAACACGGCGGCTCAGGGGCTGTCGCGCTTTCTCGGCATCTACTCCCTGCCGGCGCTTCTGTTCGCGGCGATGGCCAAGGCAAAGATCCCCGATCCCATCGAATGGGGATTCGTGGCGTCCTTCTTCGTCGCGGCCTTCATCATCTTCGGGCTGGGTGCCGCCTGGATGCTGTCCATCCGGCGGCGTGACGAGGCGGCGATCGGCGGCTTCGCCCCCTCCTTCTCCTCCATCGGCCTGCTCGGCGCGCCGATCCTGATGGACGCCTACGGATCGTCGGTGGCCATCCCGGTGATGCTGCTGATCCTGTTCCAGTCGCCGCTCCTCTTCACCACGGCAACGATGATCGCCGAGGCGCAGCGGACGGCGGGCGGACGGCCGGTCGTCGCCGCGGTCAACGCCGTCAAGGCGACCCTGCTCAGCCCGATGATCCTGTCGATCGTCGTCGGCATGGGCTTCAATCTGAGCGGCGTCCATGTGCCGGACGCGGTCATGAAGGCGGCGGACTACGCCGCGGCCACCGTTCTGCCCTGCGCCTGCTTCACGCTGGGGACCTCGCTGTCCTTCGGGAAGCTCTCGGGCAAGTTCGGCCAGGCGCTGGTCCTGGCGGTGATGAAGACGGTCCTGCACCCGGTGCTGACCTGGGTGCTGGCGGTGGAGGTCTTCCACCTGCCGCCGGACTGGCTGGCCCCCGCCGTGACCGCGGCGGCGCTGCCCATCGGCGTCAACGTCTACGCCTTCGCCGAGCGCTATCAGACGGGGCGGGAACTGGTGTCGATGTCGCTGCTGCTGTCCACCCTGATGTCCCCGATCTCGATTTCCGTCGCCTTCATGGTGGCGATGGGCTGACGCGGTCATTTCGACGCAGGCTGTTTTCATTATGCGTCCATTTGACGCTTGTCACGCACGCTCGATCGCGCGGAACTCCAAGAAACCACGCCAGATAGAAAGCATTCGTCGAAAATCACTGTTATTTCCGGATACCCCATCCGGTCAGCACGATTGATACACGAATAGAGAGTCTGTATCTTCCACTTTGAAGCGTCAAAGCCGCTTCCATTGGGTCGATTTGACAGCGCTGGGCCTATGAACCGCTCCTTTTCGCGAGAATGGCGACCAAACTCCGCCGCTGTGCCGGCAACGGGATCGGCTATCCACGAAGATAGACATACCGAAGTATGCGTTCATCAGAAGCAAGTCGATGACGGATACTCGTGTCGTTCCTGACCCAACATTTCAATGCTGTCAAAATCAATGACCATCGATCTTTACGGGAATTTCAGAAAAGGAGGCCCAGCCTGTGTCCGCATCGGGACGGGCGGGATCTCCCGGGACCCCACCGTGTCCGCGGCCAAGGGGGTCTTCCGCAATAACGCAGGAAAGAAGGGCATCCAGATGATCATTCGCAGCAAGTTCCTGGCGCTGGCGACCGGGACCCTGGCGCTGGCCATGTCGACGACCGCTCTGTCGACGGCCCAGGCCGCCTACCCCGAGAAGCCGATCACCGTGGTCGTCGCCTACGACGCCGGCGGTTCGACCGACGTGACCGCGCGCCTGCTGGCTCCCTTCATCGAGAAGCATCTGGGCGGCACCCGGATCGAAGTGGTGAACAAGCCGGGCGCCGGGGGGGAGATCGGCTTCGCGGCCATCGCCGACGCCGCGCCGGACGGCTACTCCATCGGCTTCTGCAACACGCCGAACATGGTGTCGATCCCGATCGAGCGTCAGGCCCGCTTCTCGGCGGACCGGCTGGACGCGCTGGTCAACGTCGTCGACGATCCCGGTGTGTGGAGCGTTCCCGGCGACAGCGCCTTCAAGACGCTGAAGGACGTCGTGGAGCACGCCAAGGCCAACCCGAACACCGTCACCGTCGGCACCACCGGCGTCGGCTCGGACGACCAGCTCGCCATGCTGCTGGTGCAGCGCCAGGCGGGCGTGCAGTTCACTCATGTGCCCTTCTCCGGCTCCGCCGCCAACTACAAGGCGATGCTCGCCAAGAAGATCCAGATCAGCGGCCAGAACCTCGGCGAGGGGCTGCGCGGTCAGGCCTCCGACCAGATCCGCGTGCTTGGCGTGATGAGCAAGGAGCGCTGGAAGGCCGCCCCGGACATCCCGACCTTCGCGGAGCAGGGCTACCCGGTGCTGATGGCCTCGCTGCGCGGCGTCTGCGCGCCGAAGGGCCTGCCCGCCGACGTCCGCGCCAAGCTGGTGGACGCCGTCACCAAGGCCGCGACCGATCCGGAGTTCGTGGCGAAGGCCGAGGCCAAGGAGACCTTCCAGCCGCTGCGCGTCCTCGGCCCCGACGCCTTCGCGGCGGAGCTGAAGCAGCTCGACACCGAGCTGAAGTCGCTGTGGCAGTCGTCGCCCTGGCTGAAGTGATCCGGGGCTGACGCGACCCGGGCGGGCTGGTCCGTCCGGGTCCGGCCCATCCGCGAAACCACCCGCCGCCGGCCGCCCGGCCGGCGGCGGGTGCGGTTCAAGCCCCCCTGACCATCCGGCGCCAACGGACCGGCCAATGGTTGAAGCAGGTGCTCCATGACTTTCCTCAATCACCTCCACATTCCCACCAAAATGGGAATCCCGGCGGCGACAGCGATCCTGGGCATGCTTGCCATCGCGTTGCTCGGCGGCTCCGCCATCACGGAACAGTCACGCCTGCTGGACACGCTGTTCAACCGCTCCTTCACGCGGGAAGCGGATGTCCAGGCGTTGACCGACACGCTGACCGTCGCCCACGCCGGCC
>NZ_JAUQTX010000064.1:0-28150 GCF_059803775.1 Azospirillum sp. UFLA03-27
TGAGTTCCCTCCCAACGAATGCGCCAACTACTTCACCGCCGCCGGCTATGAACCGGAGTAACTGGAAAATGCTCTAGCTTGGCGGCGGCCTTTCCCTTCTCATTGTCCGGTGACAGCAGCCCACCCTCGCCGCCTTCCGCTTCCGCGCCGAAATCCAGTTTTTCGAACGCCTCCTCTCCCTTCTGCAGGGAATACGCGAAGGCCTTCCCCATGATCTTGTTCGGATCGCCACCGGCGGTTTCGACCGCCTCGCGCTGGATGTCCGCCGCCTCAGCGCGGAAGAGGGCATTGGCCGGGGCCATCGCCGCCTGGAACGCCTCGGTGTCCTCGTCCTTTCCGAAGGCGTCGTAAGCGGCGGTCCGCGCCTCGTTCAGGGCCGACATGGCCTTGCCCATGCGCTCCGTCTTGGTCTTGAAGGCTTTTTCAGCCAGTTCGGCCTCCTCCGCCCAGGCCTTGTCCTCCTCGTCCTGGGGCCGCTCCTTCACGTAGCGGTCCTTCACGGCGTTGGTCGCCATCTGACGCAGCCCAAGCGCCACGTCCTTCTCGGTCATCTTGCCGGACTTGACGAAGTCTTCCAGCATCGCGCGGCCCTTGGAGCCAATGGACGCGAAGACCTTCCCCGCCACACCGGTCAGCGACTTGGCCAGCCCGCTGAGTTCCACGCTGTCCTCACCCTTCAAGGCGGCCAAGGCCGCGGAGCCCGCGGAGGACCCGGCGTCAGAGGCCGCCTTCCAGGTCCCCTCCGCCTCGGCGGCACCCCCGGCGGGCTTCCATTTGGTGGCGGTCGCGGTGGTGCTGGCCGTGGTGGCCGAAAACAGGGCGTTGATCGACGTGGACATGGCTTCCCCCTTGCGGTCCCGCCTGGGCCGCGGGGCCTAAATCCTTAGAGACCAAAGTAATTATCGAATGTTCCCAAGTAATTTTCCCAAGAGATCCCTTAACGGACTCTTAAAAAGCTGTTCAGCGCGCCAGCACCGGCAGGACCCACGGGGCCAGCGCGATCTCCACCGGTAGACGGGCGATCACGTCGCCGTCGCCCTGCACGGGTTCCCCCACCGGCCCATCGATGACCACCCGCCGGACCGGCAGGATGCGGTAGTCGGGGAAGCGCGGCAGACGACCGGCGGTGACGCCCCACAGATAGCGCAGGGTGTTCCCCCGCCCCGCCCGCGGGAACAGGCAGACGTGCAGCCGCGGGTCGGTCAGCCGGGCGTCGGGCGCGCAGACGAAGCGCCCTCCGTAGAAATGCCCCTTGGCGACGATGACGGAGGCGACCTCCACCGGCTCCGCATCGTCCACTGCCACGCGGTAGGGGCCGCCGCCGCCCGCGGCGATCCGGGCCAGCGTTTCCATCGCGTAGGCACCCTTGCCGATCAGCCGCTTCAGCCGCATGTCCACCCGCTCGACCACGCGGGCGTCCAGGCCGGCACCGGCCATCATGGCGAAGGCGCGTCCATTCGCCACACCCAGATGCACGGGCAGCGTGCGTCCTTCCGCCAGCACCCGCGCCACGCCCTCCGCATCCAGGGGCAGGTCCAGTTCATGGGCGAGCACGTTGGCGGTGCCCAGCGGCACGATGCCCAAGGGTATTGTCGTTTCCCCGCGTCCGCGCGCGCCCAGCCCGTTGACCACTTCGTTGATGGTGCCGTCGCCACCCGCGGCGACCACCGCGTCGAAGGCGCCAGGGGCCACCGCGCGGGCCATCGCCTCCGCGTCGCCGCGCCCGCCGGTGGCCCGAAGCGTCACCGGGGCCCCGTAGCGCTGCTCCAGCAGTTCCAGCACCGCACCCAGACGGCGCGCCCGGCGGGCGCCGGCCACCGGGTTGTGGATGACCAGAAGACGACGCCGGGTCGCCGCGGCCGGCCCGGACGCCTCAGGCACCGATTCGCCCCCGTCAGCCACACCAGCCTCCAATATGACCATCCTGTGTCAGTTTTGATAAAGTCATTTTTCGCCTTTGTTACGCTGACAAGAAGTCTTATCGAAATCATCGCTTCCTACAAATGCGAACACTCGAAAACATTGTCAAGACAATGACCCACGGATATAGGGAAGACGTTTTACCGAAACCTTGCCGGAACGGCGATGGAGCGGGGCATGAACGCATCACGCGACGTCAAGCGATACCGCAGCATCTGGATCTCCGACGTCCATCTGGGCACGCGGGGATGCAAGGCGGAGTATCTTCTCGATTTCCTGAAGCACAACGAGTCCGACCACCTCTATCTCGTCGGCGACATCGTGGACGGCTGGCGGCTGCGCAAGACATGGTACTGGCCGCAGGCGCACAACGACGTGGTGCAGAAGATCCTGCGCCGGGCGCGCAAGGGCGTGCAGATCTATTACATTCCCGGCAACCACGACGAGGCCGCCCGCGATTACGTCGGCCTGCAGTTCGGCGGCGTTCAGGTGGTCGAGGAGATGATCCACGTCACCGCCGACGGGAGGCAGCTTCTGGTCACCCATGGCGACCGCTTCGACGTGGTGGTGAAGTACGCCCGCTGGCTGGCCTTCATCGGCGACAACGCCTACGTGGTCCTGCTCCAGGTCAACACGCTGTTCAACTGGGTCCGCCGCAAGCTGGGCTTCCCCTACTGGTCCCTGTCCGCCTTCCTGAAACACAAGACGAAGACGGCGGTCGAGTTCATCGGCAATTACGAGGCCGCTCTCGGCGACGAGGCCCGGCGCCGCAGGGTGGACGGGGTCGTCTGCGGCCACATCCACACCGCGGAAATCCGCGACATGGAAGGAATCCTCTATTGCAACGACGGCGACTGGGTCGAGTCCTGCACCGCCTTGGTCGAGCATCCCTGCGGCCGGCTGGAGATCATCGATTGGGCGGCGGACATCCGCCGGCGCGCCGCAACGACGCTGCCCGCCCGCATCCCGGCCAAGGAGAAGCCGGAGAATGTAAAGGAGAAGGCGGCCAAGGAGTCGGTTGCGGCGTGAACATCCTGATCGTCTCCGACGCCTGGCTCCCCCAGGTCAACGGCGTGGTGCGCACCATCGGCACCGTCCGCTCGGAGTTGGAGGCCATGGGCCACCGGGTCGAGGTGATCGGCCCCGACCGCTTCCGCACCGTGCCCATGCCCACCTACCCGGAAATCCGGCTGGCGCTGGGCGCGGGGCGGCGGCTGAACGCGATGATCGACGCGCTGCGCCCCGACTGCATCCACATCGCCACCGAAGGGCCGCTGGGCTTCGCCGCCCGGCGCTACTGCCTGCACCGCGGCCGGCCCTTCACCACCGCCTACCACACCCGCTTTCCCGAATATGTGCGCGACCGGGCGCCGGTGCCGCTGGCGCTCAGCTACGCGGTGGTGCGCCGCTTCCACAGGCCGTCCTCGGCGGTGATGGTGGCGACGCCATCCATCGAAAGCGACCTCGCCGCCCGCGGCTTCACCAACATCCGGCGCTGGACGCGCGGCGTGGACACCGACCTGTTCCGCCCCCGCGCCAAGGAGTTCCTGGCGCTGCCCCGTCCCATCGCCCTCTATGTCGGGCGCGTGGCGGTGGAGAAGAACCTGGAGGAGTTCCTGAAGCTCGACCTGCCGGGCAGCAAGCTGGTGGTCGGCGACGGCCCGGCCCGCGCGGAGCTTCAGCAGAAATACCCGGACGTCCATTGGGCCGGCGCCCGCCATGGCGAGGAATTGGCCCAGCATTACGCTGCGGCGGACGTCTTCGTCTTCCCGTCGCGCACCGACACCTTCGGTCTGGTGCTGCTGGAGGCGCTGGCCTCGGGCGTGCCGGTGGCCGCCTACCCGGTGCCCGGCCCGCTGGACGTGGTTGACGGTTCCGCTGTCGGCTGCCTGGACGAGGATCTCAAGGGGGCGATCGAGCGCGCCCTGACCATCCAGCCGGAAGTGTGCCGGAACTATGCCCTGAACTTCTCCTGGCGCCGCTCCGCCGAACAGTTCCTGGCGAACCTGCGCCCATTCACCTGAGGACGACATGGAGCGGGGCCGGCACGCGGCCGGTCCCCGCCCATTCCGATCACGCGGCGCGGATGCGCTGCATGAACAGGTCCACGCTCTCGCGCAGGCGGTCGGATTCGCGGTGCAGGTTGCCGGCGGACCCCAGCACCTCCTCGGCCAGGCTGCCGGTCTCCGACGCGCCGCTGGTCACCGCCCCGATGGTGTCGGTCACGCTGCGGGTTCCGCGTGCGGCCTCCTGCACGTTGCGGACGATCTCCTGGGTGGCGGCGGTCTGCTGCTCCACCGCGGCGGAGACGGTGATGACGATGTCGTTGATGCTGCCGATGGTGGCGCCGATCCCGCTCAGCGCCTCGGCGGAGCCACGCGCGACCTCCTGGATGCTGGCGATCTGGATGGAGATGTCCTCGGTCGCCTTGGCCGTCTGGTTGGCGAGGTTCTTGACCTCCTGCGCGACCACCGCGAAGCCTTTGCCGGCCTCCCCGGCGCGGGCGGCCTCGATGGTCGCGTTCAGCGCCAGCAGATTGGTCTGCCCGGCGATGCTGTTGATGAGCTGAAGCACCGCGCCGATCCTCTGCGCGGCGTCGACCAGCCCGTTCACCGTGGCGTTGGTCCGCTCCGCCTCGGCCACCGCGCCGCGGGCAACCTGCGACGACTGGGCGACCTGCCGGCTGATCTCGGCGATGGAGCTGGTGAGCTGTTCGGACGCGGCGGCGACCGTCTGCACGTTGGCCGACGCCTGCTCGGCGGCGGCGGCGACAGCGAGCGACTGGCGGTTGGTGGCGGCGGCGATCTGCGCCATGCGCTGGGCGTTGCCCTTCATCTCGTCCGACGCGGCCACCGTGTTGTCGGCGATGCCGCGGACGCTGCCTTCCATGCTGTCGGCGAGTTGGTTCAGGATGGCGCGCTTGCTCTCCTGCTCGGCCGCCGTGTAGGTCTCCAGCAGCACCTCGAGGTCGAGCCAGGCGACGCGGCCCAGCGTGTCGCGCAGGGCTGCCCGCTCCGCCGCCTTTCTCGATCCGAACAGCGATCCGCGCCCGTCCGCCGCGTCGAGACCCAGTTCGCGCACAATGCCGTTGGACACGGTGTGATGGCAGATGGCGACCGCATAGCCCGGCACGCCGTGGTCGTAGAAGGCTTTGGCCAGACGATGGGCGGATTCCAGGAAGCCCGGCCCGAGATCGCCCGAGACCACGCGGCTCCAATGGGCGACACGCGCGGCGTGGACGTCGGGCAGGGTCAGGGCGTCGCGGATTTCCGGCCAAGCCGCGAAGGCGCTGTGCCACTGCTCCAGCAGCGCAGGCAGACGGTGCTGCGCGAAATCCCGGTTGGCGCGCAGACGCGCGATGTCCGCTTCGGTGATGTTGAAGGCCCGGAGCCGGTTTTCCTGGCCGTCACGTTCCTGTACGCCCGCCATGATATTATCATCCCGAAATGTTGGAGGCTGGCGCATTGCCCGCCTTCCTTGAAGTTGCCAACGTTTCTACGCCGTCAGGATAGCATCGGATTGCTTCAAAATTATCATAATGGGTCGCAAAATCGTCATACCCTGGTATGCCGACAGCCCCCATCCGGCCATCAGCCTTCCGGTGGGCGCCAGCGCAAAGCCTTACCTCTGCCACAGCCCCCCGTGCTAAAGTGGTGGGGACCGTGGCCGGGAAATCTGGCCGCGCTGGTTTTGTCGGATGGCGTTTCGACCCGCATGCTTCAGTCACTCTACCGCGGCCTGACGACCCTCGCCGGGCCGGCGGTTCGTCTGTATCTCGACCGGCGTCTGGCCGCCGGCAAGGAGGACTCCGCCCGCCGGGGGGAGCGGTTCGGCACGGCCGCGCGTCCACGCCCTCCTGGGCGGCTCGCCTGGATTCACGCGGCCAGCGTGGGCGAAGCCAACTCGGTCCTTGTCCTCATCGACCGCCTGCTCGACGAAACGCCGGACCTGACGGTCCTGATGACCACCGGCACGGTCACCTCGGCGGAGCTGATGGCCCGCCGCCTGCCGGAGCGCGCCTTTCACCAGTATGTGCCGGTGGACCTGCCGACGGCGGTGGACCGCTTCCTCGACCATTGGCGCCCCGATCTGGTGCTGTGGACGGAATCGGAGATCTGGCCCAACCTGCTCGGCGCCGTTCGGGCGCGCGGCATTCCGGCGGCGCTGGTCAACGCGCGCATGTCAGAGCGCTCCTTCAACCGCTGGCGCTGCGCGTCGGGCCTGATCACGCCGTTGCTTTCGACCTTCCAGATCACGCTGGCCCAGTCGGAGGGGGACGCCGACCGCCTGCGCCGGCTGGGCGCACGGGGCGTCGTCAGCGTCGGCAACCTGAAATTCTCCGCCGAGCCGCCCCCCGCCGATCCCGCGGCTCTGGCGGCGTTGCGCGCGGCCTGCGCCGGGCGCCCCGTCTGGCTGCTCGCCAGCACCCACCCCGGCGAGGACGAGTTGGCCGCCGCGGTGCATGAGGCGCTGGCCCCGCGCCTGCCTGGCCTGCTGACCCTTCTGATTCCGCGTCACGCCCACCGCGGCGCCGACATCGCGGCTCTGCTGCGCGGGCGCGGCCTGACCGTCTCGCGCCGCGGCGAAGGCGCCCTGCCCGCCGCCGCGGACGCCGTGCACATCGCCGACACGATGGGGGAGATGGGGCTGTTCTACCGGCTGGCCCCGGTGGTCTGCATGGGCGGTTCCTTCGTGCCCCACGGCGGCCAGAACCCGGTGGAACCCGCCCTGCTCGGCAGCGCCGTCCTCTACGGCCCGCACATGTGGAACTTCACGGAGATCACCCGCCAGCTCGAAGCCGCCGGCGGCGCCCTTCCGGTGGCCGGGGCGGAGTCCCTCCCCGACGCGGTCGGGCGCCTGCTGAGCGAGGAGGCCGCCCGCACCCGCGTCGTCGCCGGCGCGACCGCGGTGACCGAGGGCAACCGGCGGATCGTCGACCGCGCGCTCGCGGCGCTCGCTCCCGTCCTCGGCACCGGACGCGTCCGGCCCGCGGCATGAGGACTCCCGGCTTCTGGTACGGGTCCGGCGGAGCCGCCGGGGCGGCTCTCGGCTGGGCGCTCGCCCCGCTGGGCGCGCTCTACGGGCTGGCCGGACGGCTGCGCATGGCGGCGGGTCCGCCGGAGCGGGCCGCAGCCCCGGTCCTCTGCGTCGGCAATCTGGTGGCGGGCGGCGCCGGCAAGACGCCGGTTTGCATCGCCGTGGCCGAAGCCCTGCGCGCCCGCGGCATCGCCCCCGCCTTCCTCACGCGCGGTCATGGCGGGCGCGAGCGTGGCCCGCTGACCGTCGATCTCGGCATCCACGATTCGGCCGCGGTGGGCGACGAGGCGCTGCTGCTGGCCGCCCATGGCCCCTGCTGGGTGGCGCGCGACCGCGCCGCCGGGGCACGGGCGGCCATCGCCGCGGGCGCCTCCGTCCTGGTGATGGACGACGGTTTCCAGAATCCCGGCCTCGCCAAGGATTTGTCGCTGATCGTGGTGGACGGGGCGGTGGGTTTCGGCAACGGCCATCTCATCCCCGCCGGCCCCCTGCGCGAACCGGTGGCCCGCGGGCTGGCCCGCGCCGGGGCCGTCGTGGTGCTGGGCGACGACCGCGCCGGGGTGGAGCGCCGGGTGGCCGGCGCCCTGCCGGTCCTGCACGCCCGGCTGGAGCCGGTCGAGGAGGCCCGTGCCCTGGCCGGACGGACGGTCCTGGCCTTCGCCGGCATCGGGCGTCCGGCAAAGTTCTTCGCGACGCTGGAAGCTCTGGGCGCCCGGGTGGTGGAGCGTGTCGCCTTCGCCGACCACCATCCCTACCGCCCCGAGGAGGTGATGGCCCTGATCGACCGCGCCAACGCGCTGGGTGCCCTGCCGGTCACCACCGTGAAGGACGCCGTCCGCCTGCCGGAGTCCCTGCGCGCCCTGGTCCGGGCGGTGCCGGTGCGCGCCGTCTGGCGGGACCCCGCCGCCCTCGACCGCTTGCTCGCCCCTCTTCTGACCGGGCTTCCGACTGGAGTTCCCAATGGCTAAGCCGCGCGGCCCCCTGGTGTCCTGGCTGACCCGCCGGGTCGGCTACCCGCTGGAGGCCGTTCTCGTCCACGGCTTCTGCGGCCTGTTCCGCGCCCTGCCGCTCGACCGCGCCTCGGCGCTCGGCGGCTGGATCGGACGGACCGTCGGCCCGCGCCTTCGCAGCACCCGCACCGCCCGCCGCAACCTGGAGCGCGCCTTCCCCGAGAAATCCCCCGCGGAGATCGACGCGATCATCCTCGGCATGTGGGACAATCTGGGCCGCGTCATCGCCGAGTACCCGCATCTGGACGCCATCGGCGCGTACGGCCCCGGCGGCCGGACCGAAGTGGTCGGCGGCGAGCACATCGACGCCCTGCGCGAGGACGGCAAGGCCGGCATCCTGGTGTCCGGCCATTTCGCCAACTGGGAAGTGAAGCCCGTCTGCTCCCGCAAGATGGGATTGGAACTGGCTGTGGTCTACCGCGCCCCCAACAACCCCTATGTCGGCCGGCTGCTGACCGAACTGCGGGGGGCCGCCGGCGGCACGCACATTCCGAAAGGGCCGGAGGGCGCGCGCGCGCTGATCCGGGTCCTGACCAAGGGCGGGCATGTCGGCATGCTGATCGACCAGAAGATGAACGACGGCATGCCCGTCCCCTTCTTCGGGCGCGACGCCATGACAGCCCCGGCGGCGGCGCAGCTCGCCCTGCGGCTTGGCATTCCGTTGGTGCCGGCGCGGACGGAACGGCTGGACGGCGCGCGTTTCCGCATCACCGTCCTGCCGCCGGTCGAGCCTCCCGACACCGGTGACCGCAACGCTGATGTGCGGATTTTGATGGAGCGCCTGAACGGCCTGTTGGAGCAATGGATTCGCGAGCGCCCCGCCGAATGGCTCTGGCTGCACCGGCGCTGGCCCGACTGACGGAGAAAGTCCCATGGCCCTGCCGCTCGACCCGCATCTGCTTCAACTCTACCTCGTCGCGGCGCTGGTCCTGACGCTGGCGCCGGGACCGGATTCGCTGCTGGTCCTGTCACGCAGCGTGATGGACGGGCGCAACGCCGGGGTGGTCGCCACCGCCGGCATCACGTTGGGCAACCTGATCCACGCGCTGCTCGCCGCCGCCGGCATCTCGGCGCTGGTCGCCGCCTCGCCGGCCCTGTTCGACGTGCTGCGCTACGCCGGCGGCGCCTATCTGGGCTGGATCGGCGGGCGGGCGCTGTGGAGCGCCCTGCGGACCGGCTTCGGCCGGCGCGGCGGCACGGAGGAGGCGACGGTCAAGCCCGAGTCGGCCCCGGCGCACCGCGTCTTCCTCCAGGCGCTGCTGACCAACCTGCTGAATCCGAAGGTCATCCTGTTCTATCTCGCCTTCGTGCCGCAATTCGTCGCACCGGCGCTCGGCCACGTCGCGCTGCAGATCTTCCTGCTCGGCGCGATCCTCGGCGTCATCGGCGGCCTCTACCTGCTGGGCGTCGCCGCCCTCAGCGCCGGTGCCGCGCGCCGCGCCCTGTCGAGCGCGCGGGTGCGGGCGGTTCTGGACGGTGTCGCGGGGGTGCTGTTCCTGGGTTTCGCGCTGCGCCTGCTGCTGACCGACCGGCGCATCGCCTGACGGCAAATCCGTCAGGCGGGAAAAGACGTTGCGGAGTCAGTGGACGAGCGTGGCCGGGGGTGTCATAGTGCCGCCCGCGTTTAACCGGCCAGCCCGTCCGGCCGAATGGCTTACCGACCGCGAGCGACGATGAGCGAGAAAATCTCCCTGATCACCTGGATGGCGAACATCCACATCCGGTTTGTCACCTGGCGCCGGGGCAACAAGGTCGGCACCGACCGCTTCGGCAACACCTATTACCGTTGCCCCAGCGCCATCGCCGGCGTGAAGGAACGCCGCTGGGTGATCTATGCCGGGGAACCGGATGCCTCCAAGGTGCCGCCGGAATGGCATTCCTGGCTGCACCACACCACCAAGGAGCCGCTGCCGGAAGGCAACAGCGCCTTCCACAAGCCGTGGCAGAAGGAGCATCTGCCGAACCTGTCCGGCTCGCTCCAGGCCTACCGGCCGCCCGGGCACCAGTATGCGGGCGGGCAGCGCGTGCGCGCCACCGGCGATTACGAACCCTGGACTCCGGGCTGAGACGCCTGCGCGGTCCTTTAGGAATCCCTCATGCGCCGCAATGTGATTGAAACCGTGCTCGGCGGGGTCGTCCTCGCCGTGGCCGGCTTTTTTCTGGCTTTCGCCTACACCAGCGCCGATTTGCGCAAGGTGAACGGCTACGCCCTCACCGCCAACTTCACCAGCATCTCTGGCCTGCAGAGCGGGGCGGACGTGCGGATCAGCGGCGTGAAGGTGGGGTCGGTCACCGAACTGACGCTCGACCCGAAGAGCTATCAGGCGGTCGTCCACATGTCGATCCACCCGGACATCAAGCTGCCCAAGGACACCGCGGCGGTCATCGCCTCGGAGAGCCTGCTGGGCGGCAAGTTCCTGTCGCTGGAGCCGGGTGGCGAAGAGGACATGCTCAAGCCGGAGGGCCGCGTCGAGTACACGCAGAGCACCCCCGGCATCGAGCAGCTCCTGGGCCAGGTCATCTTCTCGCTGCAGAACATGAGCAAGCCCGGCCAGGAGGGCGGCGAGCCGCCCAAGCTGTAAACGCCGCGCAATGACACGACGAACGAAGGGGCCTCGCGGCCCCTTTTTTCGTTTGGCGCATCCACTTTTTCCCACCCCCTTCGGAACAGCCGCGGCCACGCTGCCGTTTCCTTGCCCAGACTCAACACGGCACACTCATCAAAGGAGATCAGCGATGAAAGCCCGTTTCCTGGTTCTCGGCCTCGCCCTGCTCGCTGCCGCCTGCGGCGTGAACACCGAGGAGAAGGCCGCCAGCGGCGCTCTGGGCGGGGCTGCGGCGGGTGCCGTGATCGGCGGGCCGGTCGGCGCGGTGGTCGGTGGCGCCGCGGGCGCCGCGGGCGGCACCGCCACCCAGAAGGTTGAGGAAAAGGAGGGCACCGCCGGTCCGTCCACCACCAACGCCCCCTATGGCGGCACCCGTCCCAGCGGCAGCATCACCCAGTAAAGCGGGCCCAACAGAGCTGGCATGGAGTAGACGGGGAGACGCTTCCGGGCTAGAAGGCTGTCGGGTTTCGGCCCACGCCGTTCGACATCACGGAAGCGATCCCCAGTGACGACGATCCAAGTGACGACGACTCCGAGAAGCCTCGCCGGCCCGATCGGTGGCAAACGCGTTCGCGGCGCGGCCCTGGCGGCCGCGCTGCTCTGCCTTCCGGTCCTGGGCCTGACCGGCCCGGCCAGCGCCGCTCCGGTGCCGGAAGAGATGGTCAGCCGCCCCGCCGCCAAGCTGCAGGGGCTCGACAAGATCACCGCCCGCACCTCCACCTTCACCATCGCGGTCGGCGAGACCAAGGCGCTCGGCAGCCTGCGCATCACCCTGCGCGCTTGCAAGGAGAACCCGCCGATTGAGCCGCCGGAGACTGCGGCCTTCCTCGAAGTGATCGAAAGCAAGCCCGGTGAGCAGGCGGAGCCGGTGTTCAGCGGCTGGATGTTCGCCTCCAGCCCCGCCCTGTCGGCGATGGAGCACCCGATCTACGACGTCTGGGTCCTGTCCTGCGAGGGCGACTGAGTCCGGCCCAGCGCCCCGCCCTCAGCCCTCCGGGCCGAACAACGCCGTGATGGCCGCGTCCTGGTCGACGCCGCCGAAGTCCGTCGGCACAGCCAGGGCGGCCGCCAGCCGGCGGCGGTACTCGGCGCGCGGGATCTCCATGGCGCCGAACTGGCTCAGATGCTCGGTCACGAATTGCGCGTCCAGCAACGTGTAACCTGCCGCCCGCAGCCGGGCGACCAGATGCACCAGCGCCACCTTGCTGGCGTCGGTGACGCGGCTGAACATGCTTTCCCCGAAGAAGGCGCCGCCCAGCGCGACGCCGTAGAGGCCGCCGACGAGTTGGCCGCCGCTCCAGCATTCCACGCTGTGGGCGCAGCCGCGCTCGTGCAGTTCGGTGTAGAGCCGCAGGATGTCGCCGTTGATCCAAGTCTTCGGACGGTCCGGCGTCGGCTCCGCGCAGGCTTCGATCACCGCGCGGAAGGCCGTGTCGAAGCGCAGCGCGAACGGGCCGCGCCGCACCGTCTTGCGCAGCTTGCGCGGGACGTGGAAGCCCTCCAGCGGCAGGACGCCCCGCCGCTCCGGATCGAACCAGTACAGCTCCTCGGAGTCGGCGTTCTCCGCCATCGGGAAAATGCCGGCGGCGTAGGCGCGCAGAAGCAGCGATGCGGACAGTTCGATCATCGCGAACACTATAGCCGTTCGTCCCCTTACCCCCGCAACCTTATCTCAGCGCACCACTTCCGCGCGACAGGTGGCTCCCACCATGGTATGCAACGGAAAGAGGTGTTCATCGCAGGAGCTCCAACATGAAGACGGTTCTGTCAGTCATCACCGTATCGGTGGTTGCGTTCCTCTCGATGACCGGCGCGTCATGGGCGCAGCGCAAGGCGGAGCCCGGCACCTTCGATTACTATGTGCTCAGCCTGTCCTGGTCGCCCACCCACTGCGCCAAGAATCAGGGCGACGCCGATCCCGACCAGTGCGGGGTGGAGCGCAAATTCGGCTTCATCGTCCACGGCCTGTGGCCGCAATACAGCAACGGCGGCTACCCGGCCACCTGCACCCGCGACCGCACGGTCCCCCGCACCGTAGTTGACGCCACCATGCCGGTGATGCCCAGCGTCGGGCTGATCGTGCACCAATGGACGAAGCACGGCACCTGCAGCGGCCTGCCCGTCACCGACTATTTCGCGCAGGTCCGCAAGGCCTTCGCCAAGGTGAAGATCCCCGAGGCGCTTCAGGCCCCGAAGTCCGACCTATCGATCCCGGCGGCCCAGGTGGAGCGCCTGTTCGTTCAGGCCAACCCGGGGTTGGAACCGGAGTCGGTGGCGCTGATCTGCTCCAAGCGCGATGTGGCCGAGGTGCGGCTGTGCCTGAACAAGGACCTGTCCTTCATGCCCTGCGGCGCCAAGGTGGTCGACCGCTGCCGCCGCGACGCCCTGCTGACCGCGACGCCGTGACATCCCATCCAGAATGAACGCTTTCGATGTCCCCTCTCCCCTCTGGGGAGAGGGATAGGGTGAGGGGGTTGCGCGTTGCGATGGGTTCCGGCAAAAGCGCACCCCCCTCACCGGCCCTTCGGGCCACCCTCTCCCCGGAGAGGAGAGGGTTTAGAATCTGCCTTAAACAAAAAGAGCCCTTCCTCCCGATGGGGAGGAAGGGCTCTTTTTGTTGAACCGTTCAACCGCTTACTTCTTCATGCCCATCAGCTGTTCGAGCCAGTGGATGTCGTAGTTGCCGTCGATGAAGGCCTGCTGCGCGATGATGCGCTGGTGCAGGGGCAGCGTGGTGTCGACGCCGCCGATCACATACTCCTCGATCGTCCGGCGCAGCCGCATCAGGCACTCGTTGCGGGTGGTGCCGTGGACGACCAGCTTGGCGATCAGGCTGTCGTAGTGCGGCGGAATGCGGTAGCCGTCGTAGAGCGCCGAGTCGACGCGCACGCCCAGGCCGCCCGGCGCGTGGTAGCCGTCGATCTTCCCCGGCGACGGGATGAAGGTCTCCGGATGCTCCGCGTTCACGCGGCACTCGATCGAATGGCCCTGGAACCGGATGTCCGCCTGGCCGTAGCCGAGCGGGGCGCCGGTCGCCACGCGGATCTGCTCGCGCACCAGATCGATGCCGGTGATCATCTCGGTGATCGTGTGCTCGACCTGCAGGCGGGTGTTCATCTCAATGAAGTAGAACTGCCCGTCCTCGAACAGGAACTCCATCGTGCCGACGCCGCGGTAGCCGATGGCCGCCGCCGTCCTGGCCGCCAGATCGCCGATGAAGGCGCGCTGCTCGGCGTTCAGGGCCGGCGACGGGGCCTCCTCGATGACCTTCTGGTGGCGGCGCTGCACGGAGCAGTCGCGCTCGCCGAAATGCACGCAGTTGCCGTGCTCGTCGCCGAGAAGCTGGATCTCGATGTGCCGGGGCCGGCCGAGATACTTCTCGATGTAGACCTCGTCGTTGCCGAAGGCGGCGCGCGCCTCGCCACGGGCAAGCTGGTAGGCTTCCTTGAGCTGGTCGGGGTTGCGGGCGACCTTCATGCCCTTGCCGCCGCCGCCCGCCGCCGCCTTGATGAGGATCGGATAGCCGGTCTCGCGGCCGATCTTCTCCGCCTCCTCCAGCGTCGGCACCGGGCCGTCGGAACCGGGGACCACGGGCAGCCCCTGCTCCATCACCGTCTTCTTCGCGGTGACCTTGTCGCCCATGATGCGGATGTGCTCCGCGGTCGGGCCGATGAAGGTGAAGCCGTGCTCCTCCACCATCTCCGCGAACTGGGCGTTCTCCGACAGGAAGCCGATGCCGGGATGGATCGCGTCCGCCCCGGTGATCGACGCCGCCGACAGGATCGCCGGAATGTTCAGATAGCTTTCGCGGGCCGACGCGGGGCCGATGCACACGCTTTCGTCCGCGAGGCGGACGTGCATGGCGTCGGCGTCGGCGGTGGAATGCACCGCCACGGTCTGGATTCCCATCTCACGGCAGGCGCGGTGGATGCGCAGAGCAATCTCACCGCGGTTCGCGATCAGGACCTTCTCGAACATCGCCAAGGGATGATCCCCGCTCACTCGATGATCATAAGGACTTCGCCGAACTCCACCGGCTGGCTGTCGGAGACCAGGACCTCGACAACCGTGCCGCCCCGCGGGGCCTTGATGGGGTTCATGACCTTCATCGCCTCGATGATGAGGACGGTCTGGCCGGCCTTCACCGTGTCGCCGACGCGCACGAAGGGCGTGCCGCCCGGCTCGGCCGCGGCGTAGGCCGTGCCGACCATCGGCGAGGTGACGGCGCCGGGATGGCTGGCGGGCTTGCCCGCCGGGGCGGCGGCCGCAGCGGCGACCGGAGCGGGAGCGGCGACCGGAGCGTGCACGGCCACCGCCTGGGCGGCCGTCGGGCGGGTGACGCGGATCCGCTTCTCGCCCTCGGCAAACTCGATCTCGCTCAAGCCCGTCTCACGCAGGAGATCCGCCAGCTTGCGGACCAGATCGCCGTCGATGTCGAAGCTTGCCATGGTGTTCGTTTTTCCCGTGTTCCTTAGTCGCGCTCGAGGATATTCGCCATGGCGTCCAGCGCCAGCAGATACCCGTGAGGGCCGAAGCCGCAGATCATCCCCTTGGCCACCGCGGAAATGTGCGAGTGGTGGCGGATGGCCTCACGCTTGTAGATGTTGGAGAGATGCACCTCGACGATCGGCAGCTCGGACAGGATCAGCGCGTCCATGATGGCGACGGAGGTGTGGCTGTAGGCGCCGGCGTTGATGACGATGCCGTCATGCTCCGTCCGCGCCTGCTGAATCCAGGAAACGAGTTCGCCCTCGTGGTTCGACTGCCGGAAGTCGATGGCCAGCCCAAGCTGTTCGGCGCGTTCCTGGCACGCGCCTTCCAGATCGTCGAGCGTCATGGAGCCATAAATGTGCGGTTCGCGCACGCCCAGCATGTTCAGGTTCGGTCCGTTCAGGACCAGAACGGAAGCGTCGATGGCCACGGGCCACGCCCCTTTTCCAAGATCGAGTCCGCGCGTTTATAGCACTTTGCGTCGCGCTGGCAATGCCGCATGGCGCAAACGTTACGCCCATTCGGCGTGTTCTGCCCCCTTCGGCGCCAAACGCCTCACGGCGCGGCGGACAAATGACGGCGCAGGATCTCCTCGAAGGTTCCACCATCCTTCAACTTTCTCAATCCGGCGTTGAAGGCGGCCAGGATCGCCGCCGCCTCCGGCAGCGAGCGGGAGAGAATCAGGTGCTGCCCGGCGCGGGCGTAGGGCAAGGGGGCGATGCGGATCTCGTCCCCGGCCATCGCCTTCGCCACCGCGCTCCGCCCGGTGAATTCGTCGATGACGAAGGCGTCCACACGGCCCGAGGCGACCATCCGCACGCAAGCCGGCAGGTCCGCCGGGCTTTCCCGCGCCAGCGCGCCCGCCGCGGCCAGATCCGCCAATTCCGTCGGCAAAGCGTAGCCGACCGGCGCGCAGACCGTGCGGCCCCGGAAATCCTCTGGCGTGTGGAACACCATGCTGCTGTGGGCGGACAGGTAGACGAGCTGGCGCACCTCCAGCAGCGGGTCGGAGAACAGCATCTCCATCTCGCGGTCCGGCGTGCGGACATAGGGAAAGGTGCCGAGGAACCTGCCCGCCAGGACGCCGTCGTAGCCGCGGCGCCAGGGCATGAAGCGCACGCCATAACGCAACCCGACCTCGTCGAAGGCACGGCGCACGATGTCGGTCAGCAGGCCGCCCTCCGGAAGATCCTCTCCGGTGAAGGGGGCGAAGTCGTTGCCGATGACCAGGTCCAGGGCCGAGTCGAGCGGGGCCGCCCGGACGGGACCGATCGCCGCCAGCAGCAGGAGCATGGCCAGAAGACACCGCCGCCCCGCCATCGCCTATCCCCTACCCCTTCTCCTGCGGACGCCCGCTCATTCCGCCGGGGCGCGGTTGCGCCGCCCGGCGGGGTCGGTGAACAGGTCGTTGATGCGCTGGACATGCTCCGCCACCGCCTCGCGGATGGAGAAGATGCGCTTCTCGGCGCCGCCGCTCCAGCCCACCGGCTTCTTGCGGAAGATCGAGCGGAAGAAGCGGGTGTTGCGCAGGAAGCCCTGCTGCAGGTTGAGGTCCACGTCGCCGTAGCGCTCCGGCAGGCTGCGGGCGACCCGGCGGCCCATGAAGGAGCGCAGCCAGAAATGGCCGGCGCCGAACAGACCGGCCAGGACCACCAGCGCCACCAGCACCCCGATCGGCAGGCCGCCGGTCCAGGCCGGCTGCGACTGGGTCAGCCAGGTGAGGAAGGCCGACACCGTGTCGCCGCCGGCGAGGCTGGCGATCCCGCCGAACAGCAGGGCGAGCAGGGCCAGCCACACCGCGTCGCCGATCAGCACCAGCTTGCGCCAGCGCTTCATCGCCGCGGCGAGCTGCGGGACGATCTCGCCCTTCAGCTCCTTCACGAGGCTGTCGATCATGCCGACGATGCGGTAGGCGCGGGCGACCTCCACCTCGTTGATGCGCACCTGGAGTTCGGCGAGGTCGGAGTCGCGCCGCGTCTCGTAGCGGGCGCGCACCGCGTCGTCGGCGATGGCGACCGCCGACTTGCTGTCGTAGAGCGCGTAGAAGCGGCCCGAGACCAGACCAGCCTGGGCGATGGCGCGCTGCCACGCGCCGAACACCGCCTCCAGATTGTCTTCCTTCGCCGTGGTGTCGATCTGGTTCAGGATGTAGCAGACCTTGCGCGCGTCGGCGCGGTCCACCGTCTTCGCCACTAGATGCTTCAGCGTGTCCTGCATCGCCCCCGGCTCAGGGTGGCGCCCGTCGAAGAAGACCAGCACGAGGTCGGACAGCTCGACGATGTGGTCGACCAGCCGCAGAACCGAGCGGCGCTGGTCGTCGGCGTCGAAGCCCGGCGAGTCGATGAAGATCTTGCCGCGCGCCCGGTCGCCGGACAGCGTCTTGAGCTGCAGGTAGTTGTCGATGCGCTTGCCCTCGCCCGCCGCGACCTTCTCGATCTCGTCGGCGATCCGGTAGAAGGGAAAGCGCGGGTCGGCGTTCAGCGCGGTACCCGGCAGGGCCTCCCGCCGTGTTTCCGGGCCGTGGCAGATCACCGTGAACTTGTCGTCCACCGCCTGGTTGCCGGTGTTCTGCAGCGGCGCGCCGAGATAGCCGTTGAGAAAGGTGGACTTGCCCGCGGAGAAGGTGCCCAGCACCGCGATCATCGGCCACCACGGAATGCGCGTGGTCAGCGACTCGTGCGGACCCAGCAGACCCAGCCGGACCAGGACCCGGTCGAAATTGCGGAAGGTCGGGATGACCGGGAGAAGGTTCGGGTTTTCCGCGCGGAGATGCGCGTCCAGGGCGGCGAGGCGCTGCTGGAGGGCTTGCCTTGGGGTCATGGCCGGCCGGGTCCCGTCTGCTGTGAATTGGGGTGACGTCTGGTGTCGGGGGCATTCTCTAGCACGAGGCGCCATTGCGATGGACAGCGAAATCGCCGTGGCCGGAAACGCCATGACGCCGCCGCCTTGTGACCTTCTTTGGTGGTATGGATCGGAAAGGGGGCCTGGAACGTTGCTTTCGGCATGACTGCCGAAAACGACCCCGACACCGATTCCCTGCGCCTGACCGCGGAGGAACTCGCCTTCCTTCTCAGCGATCCGCAGAGCCGCGCGGACCGGGAGGAACGCAACGCCCGCGCCAACCGGAACCGCACCGAACGGCGGCGCAGCGATCCCGCCTATGCGGAGCGGCTGCGCAACGAGGACCGCTTGCGCCAGCGGCGGCACCGCGCCAAGGCGGCCATCGGCCGGCCCGAGCGTGAAGCGGAGCCGCCCGTTGCCCTGCCCGCCCTGTCGGCGACGGACGCCCTGCGCCGCCTGGAGGCCCATCTGGAGAAGGCCGTCACCGCGCAGGCGGCCCAACTGCGCCGCCGTCCGGAAGCCTTGCGGCGCTACGCCGCAGCGTTCGAACTGTACCGCGCCCTGTCGGACCGCGGGGAGCGCCCGACGCGCGGCGCTCTCGCCGCCGCCTTCGCCACGAGGTTGGGCCTCACCCTCACCCCGTCGCAGATCCAGAAGTTGCGCGATCAGGTGGAAGGGTTTGCCCGTCCGGGCGGCCCCTGGCATGCCGGCTGACCGGCGGGGCGGAAAGGCCGATACAGCGCGTCACGCAGACGGGCCGATGCGGCCTCTGTTCAGCTCGCAAACGGTCATTAACTTGTTATTAACTATGAATTAAGGGGCCGTTAAGCCTTTCCGAGGGCTCCGCCGGGCATCGGAAACCACATCGCCGCGCTGCGTGACAGACTGTATCGGGCTTTGCCGCCGCCCTACAGGTCGGTCGGCGCGTTCGGCACCGGGGGTTCGGGGTTCGGCGGCGCGGACTTCGGTGGTGCGGGTTCGGCCGGTGCCGGATTGGGTGGTGCCGGACGGGAGCGGTCGAGCCGTCGGATGACGATGTCGCCTTCCGGCGTGACTTCGGGGGGAGCGAACATCGGCACCTGCCGCACCCACCCCTCCAGCGCCTTCATCAGCAGCTCCACCCCCTGGCGGGCCTGTTCGCCCGGCGTGGAGGGCGGGGCCGGCAAGGACCAGGGGCACCATGATTTTCACGGAGTTGAGGCGGCGCGCGGTCATGGGTTCGTCACTCCCGGTTGGTGTGATGGCCTTCCCTGACAAACGTCCGCGCCGCCTTTTCCATCGCACGCTTTTTTCAGCGCGCCCCGGTCAGAACTCCTTCCAATCGTCCTCGTCGGCGGAGGCGCGCTGCAGGGTCGCCGCGGCCGCCTTGCCCGCTGTCGCCGAACGGGCCGGAGCCGCCGCCTTGCGGGCCACCGGCTTGGCGGGGGCCGGCTTGGTCGGGGCGATGCTGCGCCGCAGAGCCGGAGCCCCGCCGCCTTGATGACCGGCGGGAGCCGCCATGAAGGCCGCGGCGTCCAGCTTGAAGAAGCTGACCAGCGACCGCAGGTCCGTCGCCTGGTTGGCGAGCGACTGTGCGGCGGCGGTGGTTTCCTCGACGAGGGCTGCGTTCTTCTGGGTCATCTCGTCCATCTGCGAGACGGTGGCGTTGATCTCGTCGAGCGCCGCCGCCTGCTCGGAGGAGGCCGAGGCCATCTCGGCGATCAGCCCGGCGACCTGCTGGACGCCCGACACGATACCCTCCAGCGCGTCGCCGGCCTTCTTGACCAGCTCCACCCCGTCCTTCACCTGGCTGTCGCTGTCGAGGATCAGGCCCTTGATCTCCTTGGACGCCTGGGCGGAGCGCTGGGCGAGGTTGCGCACCTCCTGCGCCACCACCGCGAAGCCACGGCCCGCGTCGCCGGCCCGCGCCGCCTCCACCGCCGCGTTCAGGGCCAGCAGGTTGGTCTGGAAGGCGATCTCGTCGATCACCCCGATGATGTCGGTGATCTTACGGCTCGACGCCTCGATGCGCTTCATCGCGTCGATGGCCGAGTCCGCCACCGTCCCACCCGACTCCGCGGCGGTGCGGGCGTCGGCGGCCATGCCGTTGGCGCGCTGGGCGTTGTCGGCGTTGGAACGCACCGTGGCGCCCAGTTCCTCCATGCTCGCCGCCGTCTCCTCCAGCGAGGAGGCCTGCTGCTCCGTCCGCTCCGCGAGGTCGCTCGACCCCAGCGAGACCTCGGACGCGGCGCCGGAGATCGCGTCGGTGGCGCGCAGGATCTGGCCGACGATCTCCGACAGCTTGGCGGAGGTGGTGTTGACGTCGGTCTTCAGCGTCTGGAAGGCGCCCTGGTAATCGCGCTCCACCCGCTTGTTGAGGTCGCCCTGGGCGAGCGCACTGAGCACCGCGCCGAGGTCGGCGATGACCGCCTCCACCGTGTCGGTCAGGCGGTTGATGCCCTCCGACATCGTCCGATAGAAGCCGTCCTTGCCGGTCAGATCGAGTCGGCGCGACAGGTCGCCCTTCGACACGCCGTCGATCAGCGCGGCGATCTCCTCGCCGATCGCCGTCTCGCGGGCGCGCTGCGCCTCGTCGGCGCGGCGCTCGGCCTCCAGACGCTCGCGCTCGGCCTCGTCCATCGCCTTCTTCTGGATGGCGTTGTCCTTGAACACCTGCACCGCTTGGGCCATCCGCCCGATCTCGTCACGGTTGGCCAGCGCCGGAATGGTCACCGTCAGGTCGCCGTCGGCGAGGTTGGTCATCGTCTCGGTCATCGACACGACCGGCTTCACGATGGACCGCGCCACCGCCCAGGCCAGCAGCAGGCCGAACAGGAAGGCGCCGGCCGCGATCGTCATGTTGGCCGACAGGGTGCGGTCCATGCTGCCGGTGGTTTCGGCCAGCACAGCGTCGCGGTCCTTGCCCTCGATCGCGACGGTGCGGTCGGAGAGGTCGGCGAACTCGACGCCGCGCGCGCCCATCACGTCGACCAGCCGGGTGTTTTCCAGCATGACGGCGGCGGTCTCGCGGAACAGCGAGACGTAGCGGTCGGCCAGCTGGTCGGCGGCCAGCGCCGTGGCCCGGCGCGCCGGGTTGTTCAACCGCTCCGTCGCCCGGCGGATGGCCTCGCCGAAGGCATCGTCGCGGGCCGACACTTCGGTGATGATCGACTCGTTCGGGCTGGTGAAGAAGCGCGACGCGGCCAGCCGCGCCATCAACAGCTGCTCCTGCGCGAGGGCGGCGTTGGCCGCCGCCTCGTGCTCGCCGTCGGCGATCAGGGTGGAGACGAGCTGCGACACGGTCTCGCGCGCCTTCTCGCCCGCCGGGACGAGCTGCTCGGCGTAGAGGCGGTCGCGGCGCAGACGAAGCTCCGCCAGCGTGTTGAAGTCGGTCACGTAGTTGGCGAAGACCTGGTTCATCCGCTCCAGCAGTGCGCGGCGCTCACCGGTCGTGCCGTCCAGGGCACCCCTTAGGTCCTTCACCAGGGTCGCCTGGACGGCGCGCACCTGGTCCGCCACCTTCGGGTCGCCGAACGTGTTGAAGGTCAAGGCGAGGCGGCGCATCTGGGCGACCTGCGCGTCGATGGAGCTGACCTGGATCGAGTGGTTGCTCACCGTCGCATAGGACTCGAAGCCGTCCCGCGCCACCCCGAGGCCTCTCACGCCGATCGCGACGACCACCGCCAGCAGCAGCAGAACCACGAGGAAACCGAAGTAAATGCGGGTTCCAACCTTGAAGCGCCCCGCCAGACTGCTTGTCTGCATCGACCTGATCCTTTGATTGCGATCCGGCGGCGCAGGGGAGCGTCGCCGCCAACCATCGCCGCCCACCGGCACCCCCGCCCCGATGCTGCCGGACCGGCGCTGCCTGTGGCGCGAACTCTATCCCATGCGACCTATCCGAATTTGATTATCAAAGTGTTTCCACACCAAGCTGCGGGCTCCAAATCACCACAATTCGACATAATCAGCACGCATACCGCGCCGTTTCTCTTCGTTTGTTTCCCAACCATCACGCCGGACCGGCACCGCAACCGGCACGCGCGATGCTGGCCCTCCCCCGCAATCGGTGTTTTCAGCATCCCGCTGCAACAAGGGCTCCAGAGAGTCCATATGCCATTATGCCTGTCCAAGTCATGGCATCGGCGCAGTAATCTCGGAGATTCCGCTTGCCTGCTGAAAAGTTCTGTGCAAACAATCCAAGCGACATTCTCAAATCCTACATATTTATTCGCAAGCATTGGAGTTCCGGGTCCATGAGCGAACCTGCGGCACGCAAAAGAGGGCGACGCGGGTCGCCCGAATCCTGGTCGGTCGACGCTCATGTCGGGCAGCGCGTACGCATGCGCCGCACCTTGCTGGGTATGAGTCAGGAGAAGCTGGGCGAAGCCATCGGCCTGACGTTTCAGCAGGTTCAGAAATATGAGCGGGGCTCCAACCGCATTTCCGCCGGAACGCTTTATCGCCTGGGACAGGTACTCGACGTTCCCGTCAGTTTTTTCTTCGATTGTTACGACGACCCGCAGGCACCGGTCGGAAAAACGCCCGCAGCGGACAACGCCCGGATCAGCGACAGTTCGATCAGCCGCCGCGAGGCGCGCATGCTTCGCTTGTGGCGGGCGGCACCGGAAGGCGTGGGCGACGAGCTTCTCTCGCTGCTGAGTTCCCTGTCCCCCCATCTGCATGACGCACGCGAGGACGAGCATGACGGGCCAACGGAAGCCGCGTCCTCGACCGCCATACCGGCAAGGACTTTCCCGCGCGAGGCGATCATGCTGACGGCCCCGGCGGCGCCGAAGGCCGTTCCGCCGGTGCCGGCCGGCAAGATGGTCCTGAAGGCCATCGTCAAGCCCCGCGCCAAGGCCGAGACGACGACCGGTGGCAAGCGGCGGCGTCACGGCGCCGTCTGGGACCCGGCGGACATCTACCGCGCTGGAAAGGCGCCCACCGGCAAACCCAGCAAGGCGTCCACCTGACGGCGGAACGACAATGGGGCGGCGCCATCGGACACCACCCCGCTGCCGGAAAACTCCAGGACGTCAGAATCAGAAACGCAGGATCGCCGCAGTCGAGGCACCGGACGGCAGTTCCGCCTTGGTCACCACATGCACCTCTCCGCCGCGCAGCAGCGTTTCCGTGGCGGCCTCCTCGACGAGGTCGATAGCGCCGTCCGTCTCGTGATGCAACGGGAAGGCCCGGTGATAGTCCTCCCGGAAATGGCCCCAGACCTTGTCGTTCTCAGCCACCAGAAGAACCCCGACCCGCCCTTCGCGCGCCGCCACCATCACTTCCTCGGCCCGCGTCGTCGTACGCTCCGCCGTGTTGCGGTCGCCGTAGAGGGCGTTGAACCGTTCCACCGCCGTCCGCCGCGTCGATTCGAACATCGGCCGGACCACCGCATAGGCGCGTCGATGCAGGTCGTCGATCTCCAGGGCATCGGGGTTCGTCACGACCCTCTCTTCCAGCCTCCCCTGAAGATGCGCATCCCTGCGCAGATGCCCCTGGATTTCCTCGTCGGCCACCAGCACCAGCGGACCACGGAACGGTTTCAGGTGATCGCGCGCGCGGCCGGCCACCCGCCCGAGATACTCGATGAGATGGGCCTTGCGCAGTTCTTCCGGGTCTTCGCCGAAGTTGTGCGTCTTGACCATCGACACGCCGCCGCGGTCCGTGCGGTCGGCATGGCGGGCCGGCGGGGCTGAGTGAAGGTTGTTCTCGTAATTGGTTTCGGCATGGATTTCCGCGAAGCCCTGCGGCAGGTCGGCATCCTCCTCCGCGATGCCGTGGCGCGTGGCGCAAAACAGGCGGGCCCGCCCGGCAGTGACGGCCAGGATCATGAAGGCCCCGTCGTCCGCCAGCAGCGGCAGCAGGGGCCGCAGCGTGAAGCGGGAGTTGACGACCACCTCCTCCGGCAGTTCAACGGGCACGCGGTGGATGGCCGACACGCCCTTGGCCAGGAAGATGGCCAGACCACGGTCCATGTGGCGCCAGAACTCGTTCTGCTCCAGCAGGTCGGACGCCGGTTTCAGGAAGGCTTCGGCGTCGGGCCGGCGCAGGCCGTGCTTCTCGCACAGCTGGTCCTGGGCCTTGGCAAGCAGGTTGCGCAGCCGGATCACGTCTTGGCGGATGTCGCGCCCGGCGATGTGGGTGGGCAGGAAGATGGACACCGCCGGGGCGGCATCGACGGTCAGGAGTCGTTCCAGGTCGTGTTTGCAGAACATCGCCTTCGTCGCCCTCCGTGTTGCTCGTTCGGGGAATTCCGATTGGAGCAACCGGCGCGTCGGCCCATGGTTCCGGGGTGCCTACCGACTGGGCAGGCGCCCGGAACAGGGCGTACGGCAACTCAGCCTATGACGCCCGCAGCGATGCGTCATCCACATGGGCCTGCCGGTCACCAGGTGCGGACCGGCCCGGTGTCGATGTGCACGAAGCCGCTGCGCGGGTAGTAGCCGACGCCGCCGGCCTCCATGCCGCGGGCCGCGGTGGCGATGGCCTTCAACTCGACATCCGGCAGCATCACGTCGATGGCCATGCCGCGGGTGTGGTAGCTTTCCTTCGCCACCCCGCGCGAGCGGCGGCGGGCCATGGCGTTGGTGCGGCGCGACCGGTAGCCGCAGATGACCCGGAAGGGCTCGTCGCTGTCCAGCGTGTGGTGCAGGCGGGCCAGGACGTCGAACAGGCGCGGATCGTAGCGACCCACCTGCTTGGCCCGATGATCGCGCAGCAACACGTCCAGCTTCTTCAGCGCGTCCGGTCGATAGGCGCCGTCGGCCCAATAGATTCCGCTGAACTGCTCGTTGGTGTTGATGTTGTGCAGGGCCAGTCGGCGGACGCCGCCGGCCAAGGGTGCCGCAAGGGCCGGCCCGGCGGGCACCAGGACCGGAACGGCCAAGGCGGTCAGGGTCGCGGCGGCGAAGGTCAAAAACCCACGGCGGCCAGTCTCGCGCCCATTCATCGGCGCGGCACGGTCGTCACTCCCCAAAAGCATCACTCCCTATGCATTTTGGTGATCGGGCCGCACCGTTCCAGCGCCGGACGGCCCCCTAGGGATTGTTCGAATAGGACCAAAATATTGTGGTCATAGCGAACGACTATTCCCTATAGGCTAGGGCTTGACCGGGATCAACCCGAAAATGGCCCGAATCGGTCACAAATCGGCCTCCGGCGCCCCCACGCGCAATGGTTGCCCCCTGGCCGGAGGCCGTACGCCGATTTCCCGACCCCTGGAACGCGCGTCCCCGCCTCGCCGGACGGGGCTTCACGTACTACATTCGATAGAAAGCACGGGGGATCGGACCACCTGTCAGCCGAGGACGGATCATGCACACATCCCAGAGGCCTACCGACCAACGACGCCGCCCGGCGCCGGTCCTGGCCGCGCTGACGCTGGCGCTGTCCGTGATCGCCAGCACGGCCGCCACGCCGACCACCGCCGAGGCGGCCCCCTACCGCGACACGCTGACCGGCTGGGCCGACCGGCTGGACGCCGCCGCCATGGTGCTGGAGGCGGAACCTGAGCGTCCCATCACCCGAATCGGGTCCGGACCGCTTCTCAAGAGGGGCAGCAGCGGCGAGCGCGTGGAGCGGCTGACGCAGCGTTTGGCTGAACTGGGTTTCCTCGACCGGCTGCGCCAGGGCGATCTGTACGACGAGGATGTGGACACCGCGGTGCGCGCCTTCCAGTTCAGCCAGCGCATGAAGGTCGACGGGCTGGTCGGCGGCGGCACGCGGGTGGCGCTGGATCGCAGCCCGCAAGAGGCCGCCGCCCAGATGCGGCGCAGCGCCCTGTCCATGCGCGCCTTCCGCGACACCGCGCCGGAGACCGTGATCCTGGTGAACCTGCCCAGCCAGACCACCACGCTGGTCCGTGACGGGGAGGAGGCGCTGACCATGCGCTCGATCGTCGGACGCCCGTCGCGCGAGACGCCGCTGCTCCAGGACCAGATCACCCACGTCATCGTCAACCCAACCTGGACCGTGCCGCCGACCGTCCTGAAGGAGGACAAGCTGCCCCTGCTGCGGGCCAAGGGCACGCCGGGCATCGCCAACGCGGTGGTCTATCTGGACGGCGCCCCGGTCGAGCCGGGCGTCGTGGACTGGCGCAACGTCTCGCCGCGCCGCGTGCGGATCGTCCAGCAGCCGGGCGATCACAACGCGCTGGGCCGGTACCGGTTCAACATGACCAACCCCTACAACATCTATCTGCACGGCACCAACGAGCCGCGGCTGTTCGACCGCGAGATCCGCACCGTCAGCTCCGGTTGCGTCCGCCTGGAGGACGCGCGCGGCATGGCCGAGGCGCTTCTGGCGACCGAGCATGTCTCGACCGCGCGGCTCGACCGCATGCTGGACCGGCAGGAGCCGCAGTGGATCAAGCTGACCCAGCCGGTGCCGGTGCGCTTCGTCTACTGGACCGCGACGGTGGATGACCGCGAAGCCGTCCGCCTGCACCCGGACATCTACGACCTGAACGAGGATCCCGCCCCCACAGCCGCGCCGGACCCGACCGGTCCGACCTCGGCCGATCCGATGCCCCCGGCCCAGAGAGCCTGAATTCAAGGAAGTCCGTTCCGAGAAAAGCCATTCCAAGAAAAAAGCCCCCGCCGATTGGCGGGGGCTTTCTCGTCAGGTGGCCCGCAATTCGGTGTCGGACCCGGACGCCCGCCAGACCTTGGAGGCGGTCGGGCCGGTGTCGCCCGCGGTTTCCACATATTTCACCGGGTCGCCGGTCTTAAGCTGGTCCATGTCGACGTTCAGGCAGCTGTTCCGGTGGAAATAGAGCTGCGTCCCGGTGTTGGTCGTGATGAAGCCGTGATCCTCGGTCGGGTTGAGCTGCGAGACCCGGCCCGGCTGTTCCGGATCATGGACCTTCACGTCGCGGCGCATCTTGTCCTTGTATTCCTTCAACTGCCGCTCCGCGGCTTCGAAGGCGTCGCGGATCGAGGTGCGGGCGTCGGGGTTGGCGTAGCGCTCCTTCGCCTTGTTCGGCTTGCGGCTGACCACGATGTCCTGGCCCGGCACCATCAGCTCGATGTGGACGTCGAAGACGTTGCCGGTCTTGTGCTGGCGATGCTGGGCTTCCACGGCGACCCGCATGCCGACCAGCCGGTCGAACAGCTTTTCCGTCTTCTCCGCCCGTTCGCGGATGTAGGCCTCCAGCTCCGGCTGGGAGTCCATGTTGTGGAAGGCGATTTCCAGGTTCGTGTCCATGGGGGTCCTCTCTAAGCACGACGTGAGGAAAGCGGTGGGAGCCGCCGTCAGGAGTCGCGGGCCTGGCCGGGAATGCGGAATTCCTCGCCCTGGTCGGCGATGCCGGGCATCTCACCCTGGCTTTCCATGCTCAGCACGGGTTCGACCGGCTCGGTCCGCTCCGCGGTGTCGTCGGGACCGCGCGCCGGATTCGGGCGCAGGGTGTCCCGGTAATTGTCCTCGATGGCGATTTCCTCGCTCGCCAGTTTCCAATGGTCTTCGGCGCGATCCTCCGGACGGCCTTCACGCTCCCAGATCTGGTGAGCGCGCGCTCTGATCCGGCTTTCCAAATCATCCGCCATCCGGGCTGCCTCCTTTCCGTTCTTGTTCCGCGCCGCCCGCACCCTGCTGCGGGATAGGGCTTTGGGCCGGGCGCGCTCCCCGTCAACCGCGCCGGAACACCGAAGGTTCCTCCCGAAGGGATGATCGGAGCGGGCGAACCGATGGAGGCCGCGCCGTTTGAATTAATCCCGAAGGGGTGGTATTCGACGACGGCGACGATCCGGAGGAGAAACGTGTGAATCGGCCTGAACACGGACGCTCCCTCACGTCCTCCCTCCTCACGTGCATGCGCCGTTTCCGCTCCTCCCTGTTCGTGTTGCCGTTGGCCGCGGGAGTGCTGATGGCGCTCCCGGCTGGCGCCGCCCGCGCCGCCGATGGACCGTCGCTGCTGCAACTGGGCCTCTTCCAAAGGGAAGGGGATGCCTGGTGGGCGTGGGACAGCCTGCGCCGCCGCTCCCCCGATCTGGCGGACGGCCTCAACCCGGCGGTCGTTCCGCTCGACGCGCGGCGCCAGGGCGAGGGCGTCGCCCTGCGGGCCACCGCCCCGGTGGGGCTGGACGTGACGGCGCTGTGCCGCCGCATGCTCGGCGCCGGGTTCGGCTGCCTCGTCCTTGACGCGCCCCCCTCCGCGCCGCCGCCCGCGCCTTCCCTGCCCGCGCCGCCTCAGGCATCGCCCCAAGCACCGGAGACCAGACCTGTCTCTTATACACATCTCCGAGCCCACGAGACTATAAC
>NZ_JAUQTX010000065.1:0-27628 GCF_059803775.1 Azospirillum sp. UFLA03-27
TCGGAGATGTGTATAAGAGACAGCACCAGCCGCCCGCCCCGCACCACCGCGGCGCAGGGGTTGGCGCCCAGCCAGTAGCACAGCTCCGCTGGGTCGCCGACGTCCCACACCGCCAGATCGGCGGCCTTGCCGGGCTCCAGCGTGCCATGGGTGGCGGCCATGCCCAGCGCCTGGGCGGCGTTGCGGGTGACTCCGGCCAGCGCCTCCTGCGGGGTCAGGCGGAACAGGGTGCAGGCCATGTTCAGCATCAGCAGCAGCGACACGGCGGGCGAGGTGCCGGGGTTGCAGTCGCTGGACACCGCCATCGGCACGCCATGGCGCCGGAACAGCTCGATGGGTGGCAGCTTGGTCTCGCGCAGCGTGTAGAAGGCGCCGGGCAGCAGCACCGCCACCGTCCCCGCCGCGGCCATCGCCCGCGCGCCCTCCTCGCCGGTGTGCTCCACATGGTCGGCGGACAGCGCCTTGTAGCGCGCGGCCAGCGCGGCCCCGCCACCGTCCGAGAGCTGGTCGGCGTGCAGCTTCACCGGCAGGCCGAGCCGCCGCGCGGTGTCGAACACGCGCGCCGTCTGCTCCGGCGAGAAGGCGATCCGTTCGCAGAAGGCGTCGACCGCGTCGAGCAGCCCCTCCGCGGCCAGGGTGGGCAGGATCTCGTCGCAGACCAACGCGATGTAGTCATCCGCCCGCCCGGCGAACTCTGGAGGCAGCGCGTGGGCGGCCAGCCCGGTCGTCCGCACCGTGACGGGGAAGCGCTCACCCAGCGCTCGCGCCGCGCGCAGCATCCGCCGCTCCGTGGCGAGGTCGAGGCCGTAGCCGGACTTCACCTCCACCACCGTCACGCCCTCGGCCAGCAGCGGCTGCAGGCGCACGGCGGCGCTGGCGAACAGGCTGTCCTCGTCGGCGGCGCGGGTGGCGGCGACGGTCGAGGCGATGCCCCCCCCGGCGCGCGATATCTCCTCGTAGGTCGCGCCCTCCAGCCGCATCTCGAACTCGCGGGCGCGGTTGCCGCCGAAGACCAGATGGGTGTGGCAGTCGATCAGCCCCGGCGTGACCCAGCGCCCGCCCAGGTCATGCTCCTCGGCGGCGCGACCGGCGGGGCGGTCCTTGGCGGCGCCGATCCAGGCGATCCGCCCGTCCTTCACGGCGATCACCACGTCCCGCACGACTCCTCCCGGAGCCATCGTGGCCGCATGACCGTTGAACCACAGGCTGTCCCACTCCATCATCCCCTCCCCGGCTTCCCGCCGCTTTCCATCCCACCTTACATCGCCATGCCCGACACCGACACCACACCAGCCCCGCGTTCCGCGCATCCGGTCCTGCTCTGCGCCGATGACTACGGCTTGTCGCCGGGCGTCAACGAGGCCATCCGCGACCTCATCGCCGCCGGACGCCTGACGGCGACCTCGGCCATGACGCTGTGCCCCTATTGGGCGGAGGGCGCGGCGCCCTTGAAGGAACTGGCCGGCAAAGCCGACGTCGGGCTGCATTTCACCCTGACCGACCAGCCGCCGCTGGGTTCCCTGCCTAAGCTGGCCCCGGACGGAAAGCTGCCGCCGCTGGGGCGGTTGATGAAACTGGCCTACAGCGGCGGCCTCGATCCCAAGGAAATCCGGGAGGAGCTGGCCCGCCAGCTCGACGCCTTCGCCGCAGCCTGGGGCGGACCGCCCGCCTACATCGACGGCCACCAGCACGTCCACCAGCTTCCCACCGTGCGCGAGGCGGTGACCGACGCCCTGGCCACCCTGCCCGGCGCCTATGTCCGCCTGTGCGGGGAGCCGGTGGGGGCCGTCCTGCGCCGCGGCGTGGCGGTTCCGAAGACCTTGCTGATCGGTGGGCTCGGCGGTGGGCTGGCGCGGCTGGCGCGGGCGCGCGGCATCCCCGCCAACGACCGCTTCGCCGGTGTCTACGACTTCTCCGGACGCCAGCCTTTCCCCGATCTGATGGCGCGCTTTCTCGACCGTCCCGCCGGGCGGCTGCTGGTGATGGTCCATCCCGGCATCCCGGATGAAGCCCTGCGCCGCGCCGACCCGCTGGTGGACCAACGCAAGGTGGAGCACGACTATCTGAGAAGCCCGGCCTTCGCCGCCCTGCTTGGCGAGCGAAGCATCCGACTCGCCCGCTTCGCCGAGTTCCCGGCGCCCTGATACAACCTTCCGCTTCTCCGCCCCCCGGCGGCATAGTTCCTCCGCTCATTCTTGACCGTTGCGATTGTTCGCCCCTACCATCATTACGACATGGCCGGATCGAGGGGGCTCTTCCTGGAGAAGAGACGAACAACAAAATCCCCTCGGTAAGAAGCGGCCCACAAAAGGGGATGCGGGATATGCACGACAATGGGACGTCGTCCGGACCACCGGGCGGCCAGGGCTCCAGCGGCTGGGTCGATTTCTGGAACCGCCCCAACGCCATTTACGCGAATCAGCGCAACCTCGAAGCGCATTTCGCCTGCCTGCAGAACGACCTCGACGCCCATCTTCCGGAGGGGGGGACCGTCCTGGATTTCGGCTGCGGCGACGCGCTGGCGGCGGAGGCCATGGCCAAGCGCTGCCGGAACGTCTGGCTGTACGACGCCGCCCCCGCGGTGCGGCAACGCTTGCGCGAGCGGCTGTCCGGCCATCCGGGTATCCGGGTCCTCGACGACGACGATCTCGCCACCCTTCCGACGGGCAGCGTCGATCTGGTGCTGGCCGTCTCCGTGCTGCAATACATCCCGCGGGAGGAGTTGGAGGGCGTTCTTCACCGCTGGCGCCACCTGATCGGCACCCGTGGGCGCATCCTGATCGCCGACGTGGTGGAGCCCGACACGCCGATGCTGCGCGACATCGCCAGCCAGCTCAGCATGGCGCGCCGGCACGGCTTCCTGATGGCGGCGCTGATGGGGCTGGGGCGCATGGCCCTATCCGACTACCGCCGCATCCGGCGCGAGGCCGGCTTTTCAACCTATACGCCGGCGGAGTTGCAGGCCCGGCTGTCCGCCGCCGGACTGAAAGGCGATCGTCTGGCGAAGAACATCGGCCCGACGCCGCACCGCCATTCCTTCGTCGCTCGCTCTCACGGTGAGCCGACAGGCGCTCAGGCGGCAGGCGATCCGGCCTTGAAGGTCCAGTAGCGGTTCGCGCCGAAGCTCCACAGCATCACCAGCGCCGTGGCGGTGAGCTGGGCCAGCAGGTAGTGCAGGCCCAGCCGCTGCGCCAAGGCCCACATGATGGCGCTGTTCACGCACAACCCCACCGCCGCGACGGCTACGAACTTCGTGGCGGTGGGCAGGTGCTCCTGCTCGCTGCGAAAGACATGGCCGTAATTCAGCAGGTAGCTGATGACGCCGCCGACGAGGAATCCCGCCGCCGAGGCCAGGACCGGCGGAGCCGCCGCCAGTTCCGACAGGGCGATCAGAACGCCGTAATGGCCAACCGCCGCGGCACAGCCGACCACCGCGAAGAGCAGGAACTGCACCAGCGGCGCGTGCGCCGCCCGGTCCCTGGTGAATCTTCCCCCGGTCAATCCTCGTTCTCGACCCATTCCCTCTGCCGCAGCTTGTAGCGCTGGATCTTGCCCGTTTCCGTCCGCGGCAACTGCTCCAGGAACTCCACCGCGCGGGGGTACTTGTACGGGGCGATCCGGTCCTTGACGTAGCATTGCAGCCGCTCCGCAAGATCGTCGCTGGGCCGCACGCCGTCGCGGGTGACGATGAAGGCCTTGGGGATGGAGCCGCGCAGCGGATCGGGCGCCGCGATGACCGCGCACTCCTCCACCGCGTCGTGGCCGAGCAGAACGTCCTCCACCTCCAGGCCGGAAATCTTATAGCCGGCGGAGACGATCAGGTCGTCGGTCCGCGCGTGATACCAGAAATAGCCGTCCTCATCCATGCGGAAGGCGTCACCGGTCAGGTTCCAGCCGCCCTGCACGTAGTTCTCCTGGCGCGGGTCGTCCAGGTAGATGCAGCCTGTCGGGCCGCGCACGGCCAGCCGCCCGATCTGGCCGGGGGGCAACGGGGTCAGGCTGTCGTCGACCACGCGGGCCTCGTAGCCCGGAACAACCATGCCGGTGGCGCCGGGCCGCACGGCACCGGGGGGCGAATGCAGGACGGCGTTCAGCATCTCCGTGGTGCCGAAGCTGTCGAGAATCTCCATCCCCGTCACCGCCTGCCAGCCCTCCAGCGTGGTGGCGGGCAGCGGCTCCCCCGCCGAGACGCAGGCGCGCAGCGTGCGCAGCCCCTCGGCCAGAGCCGGGTCCTCCTCGATCCGCGCGGTCATGGCGCGGTAGACGGTGGGCACGGTGAACATCACCGTCGCCTTGTGCTTCGCGGTCACCTCCAGCAGCCGTTCCGGCGTGGCCCGGTCCAGCAGCACGACCGACGCCCCCACCCGCAGCGGGAACAGCAGCATCCCACCCTGGCCATAAGCGAAGGCGAGCGACGGCGTGCCGCAGAACACGTCGTCGCCACCGGTCTTCAGCAGCGATTGCGGCGACAGGTCGGCCACCGCCAGAAGGTCGCGGTGGAAATGCGCGGTCGCCTTGGGCTTGCCGGTGGTGCCCGAGGTGAAGGCGATCAGCGCCACATCGTCGGCGGCGGTGTCCACCACAGCGAAACCGGCTTCGGTCTCTTCCAGCCATCCTTCGAGGTCGCCGCCGTTGAAGGTCACGACAGGCATTCCCCCGCCCATCGATTCCGCCGCCCCGTTGAGATCCTTGGCGAAGCGCGCGTCGCACAACGCCAGCGAGACGGCGGCGCGCTCGATGATGCTTTCCAGCTCCGTCGCGCGCAGCAGCGGCATGGTCGGCACCACCACCGCGCCGGCTTTCAGCACCGCCAGCCAGCAGGCGGCCAGCATCGGCGTGTTGGTCCCGCGCACCAGAACCCGGTTGCCGGGAACGATCCCGAACCGCTCGGCCAGCAGGCGCGCGATGCGGTCCACCGTGTCGCGGAAGCGGCCATAGCTCCACACGTCGCCGTTTCCGATGACGCAGGGGCGCTCGTCCCAGCCGCGCTCCCGCCAGACGTCCAGCAGGGCCGCGGCGGCGTTCAGACGCTCGGGATAGGTGAGTTCGGGCCGGTCGTAGGAAAAGTCGGGCATCTGCTCCGGCGGTGGCAGCCGGTCACGCGTGAAACTGTCGATATGACCGGACCGAATCATCCTCTGACGCCTCCGCCACGCACCGTGTTCTTGAGCTTTCCCAACAACCCCATCAACTGCACCATGTCGCCGTGGGGCATTCCCGCCGTCAGCTCGGCCAGCCAGCGGCGTTGCGCCGCCGCGATGGCCTGCGCCAGGGCGCTGCCCTCGGGGGTGATCCGGACGAACTGCATGCGCCGGTCGTTCGACGCCGCGGCCCGCGTGACCAGCCCATCCGTGGCCAGGCGTTCTACAATGCCGGTGACGTTGCCGTTGGTGACCATCATGCGCTTCGACAACTCGCCCATGGTCAGCCCTTCCGGCTGACGTTCGAGCAGGCACAACAGATCGAAACGCGGCTGGGTGGTGCTGAACTCGTCGCGCAAACGGCTGCGCAACCGGGCGCCGATGAGAACGGCGCACGCCGAAAGACGCAACCAGAGGCGCATCTCCGGGGAGGCGGCAAGGTCAGCCGCAGCCTCCACATCGACCGACACGTCCCCCTGCGCCCCGGCCGATGCCTCGGCCGCTGCGATGGCGGGTCCCTTCACGGTCTGTCTCCACTCCCGGTGGGAGGCATCCGCCGCAGCGCTGCCTCCTCTTCGTTCGAAGGCTTACTGTAGTTGGACGCTCGGCCTTTGAGCCATGCAAGGAAGGAATGCTTGGTGCACAAGCAATAATCATCTGCGCAGAGATCGGGCGCGTTCACCCTCAAGCGCTCGACCGCTCAGTCGGCGCTCAGATACAGGTCGATTTCGCCCTGCTCCATGACGTGGGCGGTGCCGTGGATGATGCCATTGGCGATCTGGATGATTCGGTGGATCATCGCGACGGAGGTCTGGCAGTCCAGCCGCAGCTTGTCGGTCGCCCCATCCTGGATGTCGATGGACACGCGCTCCAGCGTGTGGCGGACCACCTGATGCGCCTGGGCGATGGTGTCCTCGAACGGCCGCTTGAACTTGGCCGGGACGTGGCCGTACGCCTCGATGGCCAGATCCTTGTCCGAGAAGCCGCTGTCGCGGAAATGCTCCTGGTAGCTCTTGGGCTGCCAGATCAGGCATTCCTCCAGCATGTCCGGCATGTCCGGAATCATCTCGATCAGCATCACGATTTCGTTGAAGTGATTGAGATAATCGGTCGCCAGCAGGGTCTTGTCGGAAATGTTGGTGCCGACCACGCGCTGCCGCCAGACATGGAAATCCGCCAGTTCGTCCGGCGCCATGCCATCGGTCACCGGCGGATCGGAATCGGGCCGATCAGAGCCTGCCGGGTCGAAATCTGGTTCGGTCATACGCGACTCTGGCATGCGCGGCCCTGGCATACGCGGTTCGACAGGCTCGGGTCTGGCGGGCGGTGCCGGACGGTTTCCAAGCCGTTCCACCACCGGTGCGCGACGCCGGGGACAGTCAGTAATATCGCACTCATCCCGGCGCAAGCCCACCAGCGCGCTTTTTTTCGATGCCGTGCAAAAAAACGCCGCCGGCGCGTCCCCGCTGGGACAGGCGCTGCGGCGGCAGTGACTGGCGGTTCAGGGAGGAATCACACCATTGGCAGTTCCAACAACCGGTCATCGCCAATTGTTCCGCTTCCCTCGCATGTGCAGCGAACGGAACGGGGGCGGGCCGCCCGAAAAGCCCCTGCGCCCGAGCGAACGAGGTATGACGCCGCCCGTCCGGCGACGGGACTTAATCCGATCAAGCTATCCCGAATAACCCTTTCGTCGTCACTCCCGATACGGCGCGAACTGCGCCATATGAACTTAACTTTGTAAGCGATCGGACGGGAACATTCGGCAAAGTCCGGGAAACGCGGCAGGCAAGCCAGCGCCCCTCGGCGGTCCGCACTGGCTGGAGGTACGGGGAAAAAGTCATGGATCAAAACACCCGCCACCTGATGGAACATCTGCCTTATCTGCGACGCTATGCGCGGGCCTTGACCGGCACATCGACGCAGGGGGATGCCCTGGTGACGCGCACGCTTGAATGGTACCTGGACGGGCCGGGCGGGTCGGCAGTGGTGGACCCGTCGCGCGGTTCGCTCTACCGCTACCTGAACCAGTTGCAGGACAGCTCCGGCGCCCGGGCTGGTGCGCCCGGCGCCCATCCGGTCGAGGCGGCGCTGCACAGCCTGGACGAGATGGATCGTCGGCTCTACCTGCTGGTCAACCTGGAGGATCTGCCGGTCGCCGACGCCGCCACCGTGCTGGGCATTGCCCCGGAAGACGCGGTGGAGCGGCTCAACTTCGCCCGAGAGCGGGTGCGCTCGAAGCTGACGGCGACGATCCTGATCGTCGAGGACGACGCCATCATCGCCTTCGATCTGGCGGAGACCGTGCGCGGCATGGGCCACACCGTCTGCGGCAACGCCGCCACCATGGACGAGGCGCTGACGCTGGCTTCCCGCCATGCGCCGACGCTGGCGCTGATGGACATCCGTCTGGCCGAAGGAGACAACGGAATCGAGGTGGCGCGGGAGCTTCGCCGCAAGCGCTTCCTGCCGGTGATCTTCGTCACCGCCTTTCCCAACGAACTGGCCAAGCAGGGGCTGGAGCATCTGGGCCCGGTGATCCCCAAGCCCTTCACCCGCGAGCAGATCGAGCAGGCGATCACCCGCGCCGTCTTCACCCCCCACCCCGAGGAAGCCTCGCTCGCCATGAAGCACTGAGGTTCCCGGAGAGTCGGAGAAGGCCAGCCGCCTTACTTGAAGACGACGGTGCGTCCGCCGTTCAGCAGGACGCGGTGCTCGACGTGGTAGCGGACCGCCCGAGCCAGCACGATGTTCTCGATGTCACGCCCGATGGCCACCAGGTCGTCGGGCGTCATCGTGTGGTCGACGCGCTCCGCCTCCTGCTCGATGATCGGCCCCTCGTCGAGGTTCGAGGTGACGTAGTGGGCGGTGGCGCCGATCAGCTTCACGCCGCGGGCGTGCGCCTGATGGTACGGCTTGGCGCCCTTGAAGCTGGGCAGGAAGGAATGGTGGATGTTGATGACCCGCCCGGCCATCCGCTCGCACAGGGCCGGGGACAGCACCTGCATGTAGCGGGCGAGCACGACCAGATCGATCTTTTCCTGCTCCGCGATCTCCAGCAGACGGGCCTCCTGCTGGGCTTTGCTGTCGTTGGTCACCGGAAGGTGATGGAAGGGAATGTTGTGCCACGCCGCGAGCTGGTAGAAGTCGCGGTGATTGGACACGATGGCCGGGATCTCGATCGGCAGATAGCCGGTGCGGTAGCGGTACAGCAGGTCGTTCAGGCAATGCCCGAACTTCGAGACCATGATCAGCACCCGCTGGCGGCGCCCGGCGTCATGCAGCTTCCAGGTCATGCCGAAGCGTTCGGCCACCTGCTCGGCGAAGTCCGCCTGAAGCTCCGCCTGCGACGGCCCCGCGGCGGCGGCCGAGAAATGAATGCGCAGGAAGAACAGATTGGTCCCGCGGTCGCCGAACTGCGCGCTGTCGATGATGTTGCACGACCGCTCGGCCAGGAAGCCCGACACGGCGTAGACGATGCCCACGGCATCGGGGCACGAGACGGTGAGGATGTATTCAGAAGCGGTGCCGGACATGCGCGCCTACCGTTGCGACCTGGAATCGAGGGCGGATTCCGTAGCACGATCGTCCGCGGGATGCATCGTGCAATGTGGGAATACCGGAACGCCTTTCCGGCAGCATTTGGTAAGGATTCCCATGCGACAATGCGTCGTTCCGGCATTGGGCCGAACCGGGAGGCGAGCCATGGGCATGGGCGGGAAGATCATCGGCGAGTACGCCAAGGGCAAGGTTGACAAGCTGCTGACGCCGGAAGCGGCGGAAAACACGTCGCGGCACCGGATCATGCACTTCCTGGAGAATATGGAAGCGGCGGTGCTGGAGGCGAATTGCGAAGTGATGGGACGCGAGCTTCCCAACCTCAACCAGACGTCCTTCCTGCGGATGGCCGTCCGGGTGGCGGAGCTGCGGGCCGACTATCTGCGCGCCGGGCTGAAGGTGGCGGACCACCGTCACCCCGACGCAGCCGCCATCGAGGAGCTGGCCCGCGTCCGCCGCGCCTACGAGGAGATGCAGGCGGTCTTCGAAGCGTCGGAACGGGTGATCGAGCGGGGGTACGTGAAGCTGGGATGAGAAGCCCCGTCCCCAGCGTCACGATCCGGTCGCGTCCAGCGCGTCAGGCGTCCATGCCGGGGTGGCGGTAGACCATCGGCCCCGGCCCGCCCTCCTCGCCGTTCTTCTCGGGAAGCTGGGGCTGCGGCAGGGCGTAGAATTTCGGCTTGTCGGGATCCAGCGTGTTTTCAAAGGGCAGTGTCATGGCCATGCCGGACCGGTTCCTCTCCGCCTCGCGCATCGCCTGCTGGAGCTGTTCGGCGAGCTTCTGGTCCCAGCCCAGCTTGTAGTAGCGCGGCTCGGCCCCGCCCTCCAGCTGGAGCCACAGGTAGATCCCCTGCCCCTCCTTGATCTGGGCTCCCAGAATGGTGGCCTGGGCGGCGGCGCTCTGCGCCCATTCCATGCGGACCGGCTTCGGCTTGCTCAGCAGATCGGCCATGCCGGCATAGGCGACGGGCATGAAGCCGATGGAGACGGCGACCGCCGACACCTTCACCCACAGCCGGCGCGGCGCCCAGATGGCGATGGTGGCGAGCGTGGCGGCCAACGCGACCGCGGCGGCCTGGAAGTCGAGCAGTTGGGTCATGATTTCCTCCCGCTGCGCAGGGGCTTGTAGAGGCTGTGCACGCTGTCGCCGACCAGCTCGCCGGACTCGGTCAGCCTGAAGCGGAAGACGGTCAGTTCCTGACCCTCCCGGTCCAGCTGGATGGTGGTGGCGAGAAGCTGGCGCGCGTTGTCGCCGTCCGGCCGCTTGGCGCTGACCACCACGGTGACCGGCACCGGGAAGACCGTCGCCTTGTTCCGGTAGAGATGCAGGTTCACCGCGTACTCGCCGGGCGGGATGCCGCGGCTGTAGCTGGCCTCGTAGTTCAGCTTCGTCGGGTCGGCGTTGCGGCCGAGGTCGTCGCGCAGCAGGTTGAAGATCACGCCGGACTTGTTGGAGTAGCCGACCGGCACGTCGCCCGGCGCCTCCACCCACAGGTCGACGTCGGCGTCCAGTTCGTCGGGCCAGCGGGCCTCGACCATCACGTTGCCGGGCGCCGCGACGCCCGCCGTGTCGGTCTGCTTGGCCTCCGGCCGGATGTGGGGAAGCAGCAGGATGACCACCGCCACGAAGCCGCAGAGCGCCAACGTGATGACGTCGCGAAAGACGGTGCCGGCGTCGTCGTCCTCGAACTGGTCAAGGGCCTGCATGGCGTTCCCCCACGGCGACGATCTCGGTGATCAGGTTCACCGTTGCGCCGGACAGCAGGCCGATGTTGATGTTCAGCCAGATGTTCAGGACGCCGCCGACCAGCGTGGTGTAAAGCGCGACCGCCATGCCCTCGATCAGCTTCGACACCATCGGGCCGATGGCGGCGACGTCGCCGGCCTTTTCCGGGTCGACGCCCGACAGGGCCATGATGAAGCCGATGACCGTGCCGATCAGACCGAGGATCACCAGTGTCGAGGAAATCTGCCGCACCGTGCCGATGCGCGCCGACAACTTGAACTTCAGGGAGGATGCGGCGATCGACCGCGCCCCGGAATCCCGACCGCGGACCTCCGCCAGATAGCGCGCGGCGCGCGACGGGACGGAGGGGTCGAATTCCTTGGCGCGGTTCAGTTCGCGGCTGGTGCGCAGGATGCGCTGTGCCGACAGGCCCAGCCCGGCCAGGAAGACCAGGAAGATCAGCAGGCAGAGATGCGTGCTGTCGGTGGCGATGATGGGGTCGATCAGCCCCTCCGCCAAGGCGGCGGCGAGAAGCGTGAAGCCCGCGGCGTTGACGACCGCGAAGCGCAGAAGCAGCAGGTAGCGTTGCGACACCAGCGACAGGCCGGCGGTCAGTTGGCCGCCACGGCGGCGGCGCACGGTGGGCACGAGGGAATGAACGGGGACGTTCTGGGCGTCTTCGGCCATGGCGTCCGAAACAGCGTCCGACATCGGGCAGCCCTCCATCAAGGGAGCAGGGAGCGTTCGGACTGGCACTCCGCAACCGGCGTGCCAGCGGTTCATCGTCGGTCTCGCCCAATCCCGCCGCCCGCCGCTCCGGTCCGTTCATGTGCTTGGCCGGATGGGATGAATCGCCCCTGTGACAAACAGGCTACTCCGGAAGTCTGCCTTCCGTCCCCACGGTGTCCATTGCTTTGGATCAACGGATTCCACGATTTCACCGGCGCCGTGATTAAATTATGTTCAAAATCTCAAAGTCGATCTTTGCGCTGCTCACGAAATAAGCAAAATTATGTTGCGCTGCAACATTAAACTCTGCGTCGCGATAGACCCAGAGAAGTACGTGCGAATACAAAAAACCCCTTTCCTGCCACTGCAGGAAAGGGGTTTGCGGACGGATTCGTTCGTATTCGTGCGATCAGACGTCGCGGTAATGTTCCAGTTCGCGCCTCAGGTCGGTAACTTCGCGCTGCAACGCAACCACCCGACCGACGTCGGGAGCCATGCGGCGCTCTTCCTTTTCGAGTTCGTCTTCGACCTCGCGCTGCTCCTGCCGGATGATGTTGAACAAGGCTTTCCTCAACATCGCCACCTCCCGAGCTTATTTCTAAAATTTTAGCGCTTTCGGCCATCATCATCAAGGAATTCTTGGAAAGAGTCGAATCTTCATAGGGTGCCGACGCCCTCCATGATGGCTTGGCCGCGACAATTGGCGGAGCTAACCCGCCCGGCCTTGACAACCCTTTTGCGCGTCCCCATTGGTTAACGCTCACACCTTGGGCTCAACCTCAGGCCTGTTCGGGCCGGACGCCGCCTTTCCGATCGCGCTCAGGACTTTTGGTTTCGGCGGCCCCAACTCCTTGCGGAATCAGGGGCGAATGGAACGCAGACGTCTTCTTCAGCTGGCGCTGACCGTCCCCCTCGCTGGGGCCGGCGCCTTGCTGTTCCCGCATGCCGCGGGTGCCCAGACCAAGCCCCGCCCGGCGGCGCGCCCGCGCATGGTGGTGCTCGACCCCGGCCATGGCGGCATCGACCCGGGGGCCATCGGCGCCCGTGGCACCCAAGAAAAAGAGATCACTTTGCACATCGCGCAGGAGGTCGGGCGCCTGCTATCACGGCAGCACAAGCTGGGGGTGACGCTGACCCGCGACGGTGACCGCTTCCTGGCGCTGGGCGAGCGGGTGGACGCCGCCCGCGCAGCGCGGGCCGACCTGTTCGTCTCCATCCACGCCGACAGCGCACCCAACCGTGAGGCGCGCGGCCTATCCGCCTACACCCTGTCCGAAAAAAGCTCCGACTCCTTCGCCGCGGCGCTGGCGCACAAGGAGAACGCCGTGGACCGCTTGGGCGGCGTCGACGTGAAGGACGCCAAAAAGGCCGTGAAGGAGATCCTGCTCGACCTGACGGCGCGCCACACCAAACACGCGGCGCTGGTGGCCCGGCATGCCATCGTGAAGGGGGCGGGGAAGGACATGCTGCTGCTCGACAACCCGATGCGCTCCGCCAACTTCGCGGTGCTCAAGGCGCCGGACGTTCCGTCCGTCCTGCTGGAGACCGGCTTCCTGTCGAATCCGAAGGACGAGGCGATCCTGCGCGACCCCAAGGCGCGGCAGAAGATCGCCCGCGTTCTCGCGCGCGAAATCGCCGGGCTGGTGACGCGCGCCCCCTTCGCCTAGCCCGGATTCCTTCGCGCTCGCCGCGAGTGAAACATTCGTGCATCACCCTGGGACAAAACCACGATGAAGCCTGACACCCCCAAGATTCCCCATTGCCAACGCACCTGCGGCATGACTTTTTCCGCCCGCCCGTTCTTTCGGCGGGCCGGGGATCGGAGGCAGAGCGTGTCGGGGTTTGGCCGCCTTTGGGCGCTGGTCGGGATGGCCGCTGTCGCGGGTCTTGCGTCTGGCTGCGCACCCGTCGTGCTGGGCGCCGCCGGGGGCACCGCCGTCGTCGCGGCCAGTGAACACCGGGGCCTGTCCGGCTTCGCCTCGGACACCGAGATCAAGGCCCGCATCAACCATCTGTGGTTCCAGCACTCGCTGGAGATGCACAGCCGCATCGGCCTGACGGTCGATCAAGGCCGCGTGCTGCTGACCGGTCGCGCCGCCGACGCCCAGATGCGCCTCGACGCCGTACGCCTGTGCTGGCAGGTGGAGGGCGTCAAGGAGGTCATCAACGAGATCCAGGTGGACACCGACTCGGGCATCATGGACAGCGCCCGCGACACTTGGATCACGACGCAGCTGCGCACGAAGCTTACCTTCGATTCGCAAATTCATAGCCAGAATTTCAGCATCGATACCGTCAACGGCGTCGTCTATCTCATGGGTCTGGCCACCCACCAGGGCGAGCTCGACCGCGTGATCGAGCACGCCCGCACGCTGCCGAACGTCCAGCGTGTCGTCAACTACGCCCGCGTCCTCTAGCGCACCAGGGTCTCCGCACCGCCATGGCCATCCTGCCCGCCCCCGCCCGCCGTCTTGCCGCCTCCGCTGCCATGAGCCTGTTCATGGCGCTGGCGGCGTTCACCGTGGCGGTGGGGGGAACCGGCACCCCGGCGGCGGCGCAGCAGCCGCTGCCCGACCAAGCGCCGGCCAACCGCCTGTTCGTCCAGGCGATGCAGATGATCCGGCAGGCGGACAACACCTACGACATTGCCGAGGAGAGCCGCTTCCTGAAGGAGGCGGATCGGCTGCTGAACGAAATCGTCGTCAAGTATCCGGACAGCGCGCTGGCCGTCCAGCTCGTCACCAACCAGTTCGTCGGCGACTTCGACTTCTTCGAGTTCCGTTCGCGCATCCGCTCGCTGGTCTGCAACGAGCCGATGACCTCGCTGTGCTTCCTGCACCGGGTGGCGGAAATGCTGCCCCCGGTGGAGACGCCGATCACCGCCGCCCGTTGGGACTGGCTGTCGCTGGCCGTTGCCTACAACACCATCGGCGACACCGCGCGGGCCAAGGAGATCATCGCGCCCTTCGTCAGTGCGGTGCGCCGTGGTGCTGCGTCCGACGGGGCCGGCCAGGACCTGTTTGTCGCCCGCGCGCTCGCCCTGATGGGGCAGAACCAGCTCGCGCTCGACATCACCCGGCAGATCCCGGAATGCTCGACCCGCATCTACAACCTCGCCGACATCGCCAAGGCGGCGGCGTGGCGCGGCGACATGGCGCTGGCCGGGCAGCTCGCCGAGGAGGCCAAGGCCTACGCCACCGCCCGCAACTGCAGCTGGGAGCTGGGTCTGGTCGCCCAGACTCTGCTGCGCGCCGGCAAGGAGGGCGCGGCTCGCACCCTGTTCCTGAACACGGTGGAGACGCAGTTCTCCAAGTTCCGCGAGACAAAGACCGACTGCTGCCCGCCGGAGCTGGCGGTCGCCGCGTCGGAGCTGGGCGACACCAATCTGGCGCTGGGCCTGCTGCGCACCGTGCAGGACGAGAATCCCTGGACGATCCCGGCGGTGCTGGGCCGCATCGCCCGCCGTTCCGACGCCTCGGTGGCGCTGTCCTACGCCGAGCAGGTGCAGGACCTCGACATCCGCGGCGAGGCTCTGGCCGAGCTGATCGAGGCGGCGCTGAAGCGCGGCGACCCGACCAGCGCCAACGAGCTGATGAAGCGGCTGACCCGTCTGGTGGACGATTCCGCCGGCCGCCGGCCCGGCCTGCTCGCCCAGAAGGCCAAGGCGGAGAAGGTGATGTACGGCGACGACCGCTGGCGCAAGAGCTTCCAGGGCTCGCTCAACGCCGCGGACCGGGCGAGCAACTTCGTCCGGCGCGACATCGGCGCCCCGCTGCTCGCCGCCCTGGTGCGGATCGAGACCGGCCTGCCGATGCTCGACTGAGCCTGGCTAGCGGCCTCGTCAGGGCCGCGCCGCCAGCACCACCAGCCCGGCCACCGGCGCGCCGCTCTCATGGCGCAGGGTGTCCGGAGCAAGGCGCAGGATGGTCAGCCCCGCCGCGCTCAGCCCGTCCCGCACATGGCCCTCCGTATGGGCGTAGCGGCCGTGCGGGCTGACCCGCCAGGGCGCCCCGCCCTCCTCCAGCCGCTCCACCGTGAAGGCCAGCCGCCCCGCCGGCCGCAGCGCCGCGGCGGCCTGTGCGAGCACCCCCTTCAACGCGCCGAAGTAGCACAGCACGTCGGCGGCCACGATCAGGTCGAAAGCCGCCGGGCGCTCCGACAGGAAGGCGCCGAGCTCCGCCTCTTCCAATGCGTCGTACAGGCCGCGGGCGGCGGCGCGCTCCAGCATGCCGGGCGAGAGGTCCACCCCGACCAGACGCCGGGCGGGGCCGCGCAGGAAGGGGCCACACAGGCCGGTGCCGCAGCCGGCGTCCAGCACGTCCAGGCTTGAGTCCTGCACGGTTCTAACTTCGGTCAACGCCTCCGCGAGCAACGTCGGCGCGCGGTAGCCCAGCTCACCCAGCAGCTTGTCGTCGAACTCCCCGGCGAACAGGTCGAAAACCTGCCGGACATAGGCGTCGGACGCCCGTTCGCCGGCATCCAGCCCGGCGACGGCGGCGCCGATGTGGCGGGTCACCGGATGGTCGGGATGGTCGCGCAGCCACAGCCGGGCGAACCGCGCCGCCTCCTCGTGGCGCCCCTCCTCGTGAAGCAGGTAGAGGGCGCCGGACAGGTTGTCGTGCGCCTCGTCCCAATCGGGCCGAACCGCCAGGGCGCGGCGGTAGGCGGTGGCGGATTCGGTCAGCCGGTCGCCGTCGCGCAGCAGGTTGGCGAGGTTGTTGAACGCCTCGGCATAGGCCGGCTCCTCGACCAGCGCCCGGCGGAAATGCCGCTCCGCCGGCGCCGCGTCGCCCGCCGCCTTCAGGGCGGAGGCCAGATTGTAATGGACCAGCGGATGGTCGAGACCGCAGGCCAACGCCTCGCGGTAGGCGGCCACTGCCTCCTCCGCGCGGTCCAGGGCGCGCAGGACATTGCCCAGGTTGTTGTGCGCCTCCGCGAAGCGCGGGTTCAGCGCCAACGTGCGGCGGTAGGCCGCTTCCGCTTCCGCGGCCAGCCCGTCCGAGGCCAGGGCGTTGGCCTCCGCATAGAGGCGCATCGCCTGAGCGGCCAAACCACCCAGCCTCCCCACGCCACGGGCGAGCAGGCCCGGACGCGGCGATGGAGAACGGGGTGGATCGCTCGGCTCGGACACGGAACGGCTCCTAGGTGGGGCATGGACTAACAGCATCTTTACCGGGAACCGGTGAACATGGCACTCCCTTCCGGCAACAGACCGGCGGCAACAGACCGGCGGAAGGCCCCGCAACCCGGGGCCGGATTGGGCAGACGGAAAAGGCGAACCTCATGAACCAGCCCCCAGACCAGGCTTCGCCGACGACGCCCGAAGACGTCGCCGCCCGGCTCGGCCGCGCCGTCGCCCACCATCGGGCGGGACGGCTGGCCGACGCGGAGCGCGACTACCGCGCCGTCCTGGCCACCAACCCGCGCCACCCCGACGCGCTGCACCTGCTGGGCGTGCTGGCGCTCCAGGCCGGGCATCCCGGCCCCGCCGTCGAGCTGATCGAGGAGGCGATCCGGCAGACCGGCGGCGTCGCCGACTACCACGACAATCTGGGAAGCGCGCTCGCCGCGCTGAACCGCCACGCCGACGCGGCGGAGGCGCATCGCACGGCCGCCGCGCTGAATCCCCTGTCGGCGCAGCCGCGCCACAATCTGGGCAACGCCTTCCAGGCGCAAGCGCTGCCGGGATTGGCGGCGCTGGCCTTCACCGCGGCGGTGGAGCTTGAGCCGGGCTACGCCAAGGCCTGGTACAACCTCGGCAACGCGCTGCGCGCCCAAAACCGCCTTGCCGACGCCCTGCGGGCCTTCGCCCGCGCGGCGGTGCTGGCCCCTGCGATGGTCGAGGCCCATACCAACCTCAGCGACGCCTTGAGCGCCGCCGGGCGGCTGGACGAGGCGCTGGCCCAAGCCCGCGCCGCGCTGCGGCTGCGGCCCGACGACCCGAAGGCCCACCACAATCTCGGCACAGCCCTGCAACGCAAGGGCGCCTACGAGGGCGCGGAGATCGCCTACCGCGAGGCGCTGAAGCGCGCGCCCGGCAACCCGGTGACGCTGAACGATCTGGGCAGCGTTCTTCTGAAGCTGGGGCGCCCCGCCCAGGCCGAGCGGTGCTTCCGCAAGGTGCTCAGCCGTAACCCCCACGCCGTCGAAGCCATCCACAACCTCGGCAACGCGCTTCGGGCGCAGGGGCAGTTCACCAAGGCGGAAGCCTGCTACGAGGAGGCGCTGGCCCACGATCCGAACCTTGCCAGCGCCAGTGACAACCTCGCCGTCATCGCCCTTCTGCACGGACGGCTGGAGCGCGGCTGGGAGGGCTACGAACGGCGCTTCGCCGCCGGCCGGGTTCTGCCCGACCGGCGGATCGACGCGCCGCGGTGGCGCGGCGAAGGGCTGCGCCGGCGCCGACTGCTGATCTGGCGGGAACAGGGGATCGGGGACGAGATCCTGTTCGCCTCCTGCTATGGCGATGTGATCGCCTGGGGCGGCGGGCCGGTGACCATCGAGACCGATCCGCGGCTGGTCGGCCTGTTCGCCCGGTCCTTCCCACGCGCGACGGTGCGGGCGGAGACGCTGGACGCCAAAGGGCGGGAAACCATGGTTCCCCCCGATGTCGACCTTCAGATTCCGGCGGCCAGCCTGCCCGGCCTGTTGCGGGGAACGCTCGCCTCCTTCGACCAGTTCACACCCTGGCTGAAGCCCGATCCGGCCCGCACCGCCCTGTGGCGGGGCCGGCTGGATGCCCTGGGGCCGGGTCTGAAGATCGGAATCGGATGGCGCAGCCAGCTGGCGACGCCCGAGCACAAGGGCGCCTACACCACGCTGGACCAGTGGACGCCGCTGTTCGCCCTGCCGGGCGTGGTGTTCGTCAATCTGCAGTATGACGACTGCGCGGCGGAGATCGCGGCGGCGGAGGCGCGCTTCGACGTGACCATCCACCGTTGGGATGATCTGGACCTGAAGGACGATTTCGAAGCGGCGGCGGCCCTGACCGCCAATCTCGATCTCGTCATCACCCCGGCGATGGCGGCGGGCGAGCTGGCCGGCGCCTTGGGCGTGCCGGTGTGGCGCTTCGGGCACCGCGACTGGACGCAGCTTGGCACCGGCGTCCGCCCCTGGTTCCCGACGATGCGCCTGTTCCAGCCACGTCCGGGCGAAACCTTCGACGAGGTGCTGGCAGGCATGGCGCGCGTCCTTGCCGCGATGCGGCCCGCTCCGGCCCCTGTTCCCGACCGCGCAGACATTCTCCGCTCGCCGCCGCCGCCCGTCGCCGATCCGGAAGCCTTGCTGAACCACGCCATCGCCCTGCACCGGGCGGGGCGGCTGGACGACGCCATGGCGGCCTATCGCGCGGTCCTCGATCTGGCGCCACAGCACGGCGACGCCCTCCATCTTCTCGGCCTGACCCAGCATCAGGCCGGCCGGCACGCGGAGGCGGAGCGCAACATCGCGGCGGCGCTCCGGACCGATCCGGATTTCCCCACGGCCTGGAACCATCTGGGCCTCGTCCGGCAGTCGCTGGACCTCCCGGACCAAGCCCTCGCCTGTTTCCGCCGGGCGATCGCGCTGCGCCCGGACTTCCCCGAGGCGATGACCCATATGGGGTTGGGCATGAACGGGCCGGAGCGGCTGGCCGAGGCCAAGCGCTGGCACCGCCGGTCCATCCATCTCGCACCGGCCAATCCGGCGGCCCACACCAACCTGGGCTTCGCCTGCGAGGTGGAAGGACGCTTCGACGACGCAGCAGCCCATTACCGGCGCGCGCTGACCCTGCGGCCGGACTCCGCCGACACCCTGAACAACCTGGGCACCCTCGCCAAGATGGCGGACCGGCCAGCCCTCTGCCGGCATTTCCTCGACCGTGCCCTGCGGGTGGCCCCCGGGCTGGCACTGGCCGCCTGGAACGTCGGGCTGCTGGCCCTGGCGGACGGCGACCTCGTCACCGGCTGGGCCGGCTACGGGCGGCGTTTCTCCGCCCGCCAGCTTCAACGGGCGCGCCGCATCGGGCTGCCCGTCTGGAATGGGGAGTCTCTGCATGGGCGCCGCCTGCTGGTCTGGCCGGAACAGGGGCTGGGCGACGAGATCCTCTTCGCCTCCGTCTTCGGCGACCTGAAAGACAGTGGCGGAACCGTGGTCCTGGAATGCGATGCGCGTCTGGTGTCCCTCTACGCCCGCGCCTTCCCCTGGGCGGTCGTGCGGGCGGAGTCCCTCACCACCGATGGGCGGGAGCGGTTCGACCCGCCGGACTGCGACCTTCAGATCGCCGCCGGTTCCCTGCCCGCCATCCGGCGGGACCGGCTGGAACGCTTTCCGGCCCGCCCGTCCTTCCTGTCCCCCGATCCGGAGCGGGCTACCCTCTGGCGGGAGCGGGTGGAGGCGCTCGGCCCCGGCCTGAAGGTGGGCATCAGTTGGCGCAGCCAGATCATCACGGCGCATCGCGAAGGTGCCTACACCCGCATCACCGACTGGCTGCCGCTGCTGGAGGTGCCGGGTGTCCGCGTCGTCAACCTGCAGTACGGCGACTGCGCCGCCGAACTGGCCTCCATCGAGCCCGACGGTGCGCGGCGTGTCCATCGCTGGGACGACCTGGACCTCAAGAACGACCTGGAGGGGGTGGCGGCCCTGATGGCGGCGCTCGACCTCGTCATCCTGCCCGCCACCGCCGCCGGAGAACTGGCGGGTGCCCTGGGGGTACCGGTCTGGCGGCTGGGTGGCCGGGACTGGACCTGGATGGGCAGCGGCGCGCGGCCCTGGTTTCCCACCCAAAGGCTGATCGCCCCGCTCCCTGGCGAGACCTCCGCCGATATGATCCGCCGAATTGCCCGGATGCTGACCCGGATGGCGCCGAGCCTTATCCCTAATAGGTTATGACCTGGCAAGAAAACTCAATCTTTCGGTATAATCCCGCAACGAATGGCAAGAGGCAGTCCTATGCGGCGGATTGTCCTACTCCCCATCGTAAGGGGCGGTCACTCCCCGTCTTTGGAGTACTAGGACAAAAGTTTGGGGTTGTTTGGCGGCACGGATGGGTGAACACTATGGTTTCCGGCCTGCCGGACTTGGCAGGAGCCGGTTCGATCTGACGGAGAGCAGCCCATGCACACTGATGCTCGCCTATCTTCCTTGCAGGAAAAGCACCTGCGTCTCGACCGCGCCATCCTCGACGAGGAGAAGCGTTCGTGGCCTGACGATAGTGCCATCAAGCGGATGAAGCTCGAGAAGCTCCACCTCAAGGAAGAAATTGATCGCTTGGCCAGAACCAGTCACAGGGTGAATTAACACCCTTCCGGATCGATCCGATTCGAAAAGTCGGGAGCGGCGGACGGTTCGCTCCCGGCTTTCTTTATCAAATGTTCGCGCTGTCGCGCCTGGGCGCAGCGCAAAGCCTTGCCAAACGGCGTGCGATCATTGGCAATGCGCCGGACGCCGGCTGTCCCGGCGGTGCGGTGATCAGCGCCATGGTCGGGAACCAGGGCCGCGCCCCGGTGCCGAGCGCCGTCCAATCCCCCTGCGGCCCGAACCGCCAGACCGGTACGCCCAGCCCTCCCGCCAGTTCCCCCACCGAACTTGCCGGCGTGATGACCAGGTCGAGCGCCGTCATCAAAGCCGCCACGCCGTCCAGGTCGTCCTTCAGGTCGAGATCGCCCCAGCGGTGGATGGTCACCCCGAACCGGCGCTCCGCCTCGGCGATCTCGGCAGCGCAGTCGCCGTATTGCAGAGTGACGAAGACCGCCCCCGGCAGCGCGAACACCGGCCCCCACGCGTCCAGCGGGGCATAGGCTCCGCGGCGCTCCGCCGTCATCAGCCCGCTGCGCCACGCGATTCCCACCTTCAGGCCGGGGCCGAGCGCGTCCACCCGCTCCCGCCATTGGGCGGCCCGCTCGGGATCGGCGGTCAGGAAGGACGGGCGCGATGGAAAGCGGTCGAAGCGGGGCCGCAGCCAGCGCGGCAACGATCCCATGGCGACATGGCGGTCGATTCCGGCGCAGGGCGCCTCGGGGTCCGCCGGGGCCGGTCGCCACTCCGCGCGGGGAAAGGACCGCGCGAACAACGGCACCAGCCGCCGGTCACACTCCACCACCACGGCGGCGGCCCGCGCGATCAAGTCGTCCAGGCAGCCGGCGAATAGGATCTCGTCACCGATCCCCTGCTCCGCCCAGACCAGAAGGCGCAGACCGGCGGGGTCCTCCCCCTCCCAGGCCGGGACGGCGACGGCACGGGCGGCACCGGACAGCTCACGGGCACGGAAGCGCGCGTCATAGCCGGCCCAGCCCGCTTCCAGTCTGCCGCGGGCAAGATCCAACAGGCCGAGGTTGAAGGCCGCCGCCGGGTGCCCCGGTTCCACCCCCAGGGCGCGGCGGCACCAGCGCTCCGCCGCTGCGGTCTCGCCCCGGTCGCGCAACAGCCGCCCCAGATTGGCCAACGCATCTCCTTGCGCCGGCGCCAGGGCGAGCGCGCGGACCAGGGTCCGCCGGGCCTCGTCCGGCCGTCCCGCCCGGCGGAGCGCCACCCCAAGGTTCAGCCAGCCGTCCTCGCGTTCCGGCGCTAGGCGCAGGGCATGGCGATGGCGCTCCTCGGCCGCCTCCAAGGCGCCAAGCCGGGTCAGCACCGCACCCCAGTTGTCGTGCGCCTCCGCCAGCGCGGGGTCGGCCAAGGTCGCCCGCCGGTGGGCCTGCGCCGCGGCGCGCAAATCATGCACCGCCTCCAGCGCGTTGCCGAGGTTGGTCAGTGCCGCCGCGGCGCCCGGTTGCAGGGCGAGCGCCAGCCGGAACCGGCGCACCGCCTCCGGCGCACGGCCAAGCGCCATCAGCACGGTCCCCAGGCTCGACTGGGCGGCCCCGTAGGCCGGCAGCGCGTCCAGGGCACGGGCGATGCGCCCCGCCCCCGCAGCGGAGTCGCCGGACTGGTGCGCCAGCAATCCCGACAGGTGGAGCGCGACCGGGTGGTCCGCGCGCGCCGTCAGCACACGCTCGTACAGCGGAGCCGCCTCGGCCAGCCGCCCGTCCCGATGATGGGCGGCGGCGGCTTCCAGCAGGAGGTCCGGGGCAATCGCGACATCCCCGGGTGGCGGTTCGTCGTCCGCCGGCATGAGCCGGCGCAGCGTGATCGCCATCCGGCCCATCACGGCGTCCAGCCCTTCGCCGGGGCGCGGCTGGAAGAGTCGCATCGACGGGAACCAGGGACGGACGCCGGTGCCGAGCTGCGTCCAGTCGCGGTGCCCGAACCGCCACACCGGCACACCCAGGGCGCCGGCCAGCTCGCCGGAGGAGACGGCGGGCGTGAGGACGAGATCGAGATTGGCTGTCAGGGCCGCGGCACCCTCGAAATCGTCCTTCAGGTCCAGATCGTCCCAGCGGTGGATGGTCACGCCGAAGCGCGCCTCCGCCGCCGCGATCTCCGCCTCGCAGTCGCCATATTGAAGATTGACGAGCACCACTCCGGGAACCGAGAACAGCGGCGCCAAGGCGTCGAGCGTGACGTAGGCGGCCCGCCGCTCCCCGTCCATGATCTGGCTGCGCCACGCGATACCGACCTTCAGTCCCGGCCCCAGAGCGGCCAGCCGATCCCGCCAGCGGTCCAGGCGTCCGGGCTCAGGCACCAGCCAGGGCTGGGCCGGAAACCGCTTCCAGTCGGACCGCAGCAACCGCGGCAGCGACGCGGCGGCAACCTGCACGTCCACGTCGCGCGGCTCCACGGTCGGCGGACGGACCGTCGCTCCGGGGAGGGAGCGCGCGAAGAGCGACACCAGACGGCGGTCGCATTCGACCACCAGATGCCCGGCGCGGCGCAGCAGATCGGGATAGCAGGAGGCGAAGAGAATCTCGTCGCCCACCCCCTGCTCCCGCCAGACCAGCAGGCGGGCGGAGGCGATGTTCTCGCCGCGCCAGGGCCGCGCGGCGAAGCGTCGCTTCTGGTCGCGGAACTGGGGAGTGTCGAAGCGCCAGTCATGCTCCGCCCATCCGGGGCGAAGCTCTCCCTGCTCCAGAAGCAGGAGCGACAGGTTGTAATGAGCGGTCGGCAGCGCCGGATTGATCCGGATGGCTTGGCGGTAGGCGGCGATGGCCTCGGCCGGGCGCTGCCGCCGCGCCCAGTGCATGGCGAGATTCGCCTGGGCCTCCGCCATCTCCGGCGCGCGGTCGACCGCCCGGCTGTGGCAGGCGAACGCCTTCTCGACGCGCCCCAGCCGGTCGAGCGCGCTGCCCCGGTGGCTCCAGGCGATGGCGGCGTCCGGTGCGGTCACGGTGGCACGACGCAGCAGCCTCTCCGCCTCAGCGGGCTGATCGGCCCTCAGGCGGAGCGCGCCGAGACCCACCAGCGCGTCCACCTCCGACGGCGTCAGGGCAAGCGCCCGCCGATGGCTCCACTCCGCCGCGGCCCGGTCCTCGCGCTCGGCGAGCAAATGCCCCAAATGGGTGTGCGCCACACCGAGCGACGGGCGGATCCGCAGGGCGCGCCGCGCGCAGGCCTCCGCTTCGTCACCCGCGCTGCGCTCCCGCAGGAGGGCGGTTCGGTTGAGCCAATGCTCTGCCGCGTCCGGACGGAGCAGGACGGCGTTGCGTTGCGCCGCCAGAGCGGAGTCGTGCCGGCCGGCCGCCTTGCAGGCATCGGCCAGCGCGGCATGGGCGGCGGCGTTGTCGGGATCGGCCTTCACCGCATGAGCCAGCACCACCGCCGCCTCCCCGGCATCGCCTTGGCGAAGCCGCAGAATTCCCAGGAGATGGAGGGCCACGGGATGGTCCGGAACGGAGTCCAGCGCCGCCCGGCACTGGTCTTCGGCTTCCTTCAGCGCCCCGGCGCGGTAGCCGGCGACGGCCTTGGCGACCAGTGGAGCGACATCCACGGGCGCCGCGGGCGGGCGGCTTATCACGCCCTCGACCGGCCGCGCCAGACCGCGCAGTGTGTCGGCGATCCGCGCCATGACAGCGTCCAGCGTCTCGCCGGGACGCGGCTGGAACAGGCGCATCGTCGGGTACCAGGGGCGGACGCCGGTGCCGAGCTGCGTCCAGTCGCGGGCGCCGATGCGCCAGGCCGGTACGCTCAGGGCCCCCGCCAGTTCACCGGTGGACACGGCGGGCGCGATGACCAGATCGAGCGAAGCGGTCAGGGCCGCCGCGCCTTCGAAGTCGTCCTTGAGATTCAGGTCGTTCCAGCGGTGGACGGTCACGCCGAAACGCGCCTCCGCCGCCGCGATCTCCGCCTCGCAGTCGCCATATTGAAGATTGACGAGCACCACTCCGGGAACCGAGAACAGGGGCTCGAACGCTTCCAGAGTGATGTAGGCGGCCTTTCGTTCGGTGGTCATCAACTGGCTGCGCCAGGCGACGCCGATCTTCAACCCCGGCCCCAGGGTGGCCAACCGCTCCCGCCAGACGGCGAGGCGTTCCGGGTCGGGGACCAGCCAAGGACGGGGCGGGAAGCTCGCCAGGTCCGGACGCAGAAGACGCGGGAGAGCGCCCGCGGCGATGTGGGCGTCGCCATCCGGAGAGACCAAAGTCTCCGTTCCATCCGGAGCCGCGGCTTCGCCCCGGACGGTGGCCCAGGGAAAGGAGCGGCTGAACAGGCTGACCAGCCGAGGGTCGCATTCCAGGACAACCTGACCGATCCGGCCCGCCGCCACCCGATCCGCCAGGACGGGATAGCAGGAGGCGAACATCAACTCGTCCCCCACCCCCTGCTCGCGCCAGATCAGAAGGCGGCGGACGGTCGCCGCATCATCCCGCCAGAGCGGCGCCGCGATGGTGCGCTCCGGATGCCCCTTGGCCTTGAACCGGTCCTGATAGGCCTCCCAGCCCTCCGACAGATTGCCGCTCGCGAGGCTGACCAGGGCGAAGTTCAGCCGCGCCGCCGCCAGGGTCGGGTCGATGCGCAGGGCACGGCGTAGGGTTCGCTCCGCCTCCACAACGCGCGTCGACTGCCATTGCAGCATGCCGAGGTTGGCATAGGCTTCCGCATGCCCTGGGTCGATGGACAGGGCGCGCCGATGCGCGGCCTCCGCCTCTCCGTTCTGTCCCAGCACGTTCAGGGCAAGACCCATTGTGGTCCATGCGATGGCGCTCCGCGGGGCCAGGCGCACCGCACGCCGGTGCAGGCGCAGCGCGCCCTGCCAGTCGTCCCAGTCCTTGAGGACGTTGCCGAGGTTGGTGTAGCTGTCGGGATAGTCTGGCTGAACGATCAGCGCCCGCCGGTACAGCGCCTCGGCCGCCTCCGCCCGGCGCGCGACCCGGTGGGAGTTGCCGAGATTGTTCAGCGCCTTGCCATAGTCCGGCTGAATGATCAGCGCCCGCCGGAAGACACCGGCGGCCTCCCCTGGCCGCTCCACGCCGTCAAGGCCGGTGCCCAGGTTGTTGAAGGCCACCGCATCGGTGGGACGCAAAGCGATGCACGTCCGCAGCACCGTCACCGCGGCGGCGTGGTCCCCCAGATCGAGCAACGCCACGCCGAGATTGTTCCACGCCCCCGCCAGCAGCGGGTCCTGGAGCAGCGCCTTTCGGTAGCGGGCGACCGCTTCCGCCAGCCGCCCATCCCCCTGAAGCGCACTGCCCAGATGGAAGAGCAGCCGCGCGTCCCGGCCCGTGTCGGCATCCACCGCCGGAGCCAGAACCGCCGCCGCCTCGGCGAAGTCTCCGCGCTCGTTCAGAAGTGTCCCCAGATCCCGCGCCACCTCGCGGTCCGTCGGATCATCGGACAGGGCACGGCGCAGGCACAGCTCCGCGTCCGGATGGTTCAGGACGCGCAGCACGAGCGCAAGGCTGCGCCAAGCCTCGGCATGGTCCGGCTGTGCCTGGACCACCCGGTAGAAAGCCAAGGCGGCCTCGCTCAGGCGACCGCGGCGGCGAAGGAGCACCGCCAGATCGAAGCGGGTCGCGGTGCGCCCGGGATCGGCGCGCAGCGCCGCCTCGTAAGCGGCGATGGCGTCGTCGATCCGTTCCTGCGCCTGCAGAAGCAGACCGAGATTGCCGAACGCCTCCGCATAGCCGTCCTGAAGCGCGATGGCGCGACGATAGGCGCGGACCGCATCGTCCGGACGGCTCCGGTCGGCCAGGACGTTGCCCAGGCTGTTGTAGGCGGCGGCGAAGGACGGATCGATGGCCAGGGTCGCACGGAAGCACACCGAGGCTTGCGCAGCCTGACCGGCCTGATAGGCGGCGATGCCGGACAAGTGGCGGGCATCGGTGTGGGATGGGTCGGCGGACAGGATGCGGCCGTAGAGTGCCCGTGCCTCGTCCAGATTCCCCGCGCGATGCTGTGCAATGGCGTCGGTCAGAACGTCGTCCGCCGATCGGCCGTCCCAACCCTGCAGGTCCGCTTCGATCACGGTGCCGGATCGACCGCCGGGCTGTCCGCCGCACCTTCGGCGTTGGGTGACGCCTCGGACCCGCCCTTGAACATCTTCCGGCAGATTTTCAGGGCGCGGTAATGGTTGCGCGCCTCGACCAACCGTTCGATCTCATCGAGGTCGTCCCGGCAATCCGGCCGGGCTTCGCGCGTCTCCGCCAGAATGGAGGCGAAGCGTTGCAGATTGAGCACCGCATCTTCCGGGAAGATATAGATGAGCTGAATGACGAAATAGAGCTTCTTCTCGATGCAATCGATCTGCTCTTCCTTCAACACCTCTCGCCCACGAAGGAAATTGGCGGTGTTGTAGAGGAAGAAAGAGCCGGGACGATCGCCGGCCCCGATGACCGCACCGTTGATGATGACCTTTTCATTGGGGCGGAGAACGAACTTCAGAGGCATGAAACGGACCCGGTCCTTGTCTCGGCGGCGCGCGGAAGCGGAAAGCGATTGCCGGAAAGCGCCGCACCAAATGAAACGGGCGGCGGCTTGCGCCGCCGCCCGCCGGGCGTAATCCTACCCGAACTCTCAGGCTTAGAACAGACGCAGGATCGACTGCTGCGACTGGTTGGCCAGCGAGAGGGCGATGGTGCCGAGCTGCTGACGGGTCTGCAGCATCAGCAGGTTCGCACCTTCCTCGTTCTGGTCGGCCAGCGTCAGCTTGCTCGCGCCTTCCGTCAGCACATCGCTGAACTCCTTGGTGAAGTTCTCACGGGTCGTGATGACGTTCAGGTTGGTCGACAGCGTCTGCGAAGACGACCGCAGGTTCTGCTTCGCGTAGTCGATGCTGGCGACCGCCTTGTCGATGTCGGCGCGGTCGGTCCAGTCGTTCTGCGCGTAGTCCAGACGCAGGCCCTGGCCGCTGGTGGTCAGGTTCTGGGCCTTCACCGTGATCGCGTTGGTGTTGCGCTCGTTGAGCTGCACCGTCAGATCGTTGGAGGTGTTGGCGTCGGTCACCTGCACCGAGACCAGGTTGGCCGCGGAGTTGGCCGCCGCCGCCTGCTTGATGCTCTTCTGATCGACGTTGAAGCGCACCGTGCCGGTGTCGAACGCGTAGGCGTTCTCGCCGTCCGACAGCTTGCCCTCGCCGCGCTTGGACATGCCGTCGCGGGTCACCGTGGCGCCGCTCAGGTTGCTGACC
>NZ_JAUQTX010000066.1:0-27543 GCF_059803775.1 Azospirillum sp. UFLA03-27
GCGTATAATCGTCGGCAGCGTCAGATGTGTATAAGAGACAGGGACGGTTCCCGCCAGTCGAAGATGAGCGTCATCGCGCACCTATCGCGACACCGGTGAAGGTCTGGTTGACGTGCATGGCGTTGTACTGTTCGCCGTAGGCGCAGAAGCCGATGACGTTGTGCCGCGCCAGCGCCGCCGACATGACGTGCTTGAGCTGCCGCTGCTCCAGCTCCAGCCGGCGCAGGATGCAGTCGCAGCCGAGCACGAGGTCGGGCGGCCCGCCGACCTCCGCGGCCAGCTTGCGCATCATCTCCTCAAGATTCTCCACGGGGTCGACGCCGCGGGCGACGGTCAGCACGATCCCCTCGTCGATGGCGCAGTAGAAGGTCAGGCTCTCGTCGTCGTTGACCTTCTGGATGGAGCGGACATGGTACTCGCCCCCCACCCGCACGACGACGGGATAGGCGGCGAAGATCAGGGGGGTCAGCGGCTCCCCCTCCAGCCCGACCATGCGGGCGTATTCGCGGCCCGCCGGCTCGGCGTTGATCTCGGTGACGATGCGGCGCTGCGGGTCGGCGCCGGTCACCACCATCTTGGCGTCGGACGCCACGAAATGCTCGGTCCGGAAGACGACGAAGCGGCGCGCCGTGGTGACCAGCATCAGCACGGCGGCGTTGGTGTGGAACCGCCCCTCGTGCAGGACGAAGGTGCGCTCGAACCGCAGCTCGTCCCCGGCGGAGCCGCCGAACAGAGGGATGTCCATCAGCACGCTGTGCAGCGCGCTGACCACCATCTCCTCCGCCCGCGACATGCCGTCGATCATCAGGAAGGCGAAGCTGCCATGATCGGGGAAGGCGTCGGTCCGGGCGGCCAGCGCGACGTCGCGCTGCTCCATCAGGCTGCGCAGGACGCGCGGCGCCTCGGCGATGGAGAAGCGGTCGAGATCGTCGATGCGCTGGGTGGCGATGGTGAAGTCGGCGCGCGGAAAGCCGATGCCGACCAGCGACCCGGCGGCGTAGCCGAAGGGCGTGATCTCCCCTGCCGTGGTGCAGCCGACCACCGGCACCGGTCCAAACAGCTCGGCCAGGGCCGCCGCCAGTTCCACTTGGTCGTAATGGGCGGAGCAGAAGACCAGCACCATCTCCAGTTCGGCCACGGCGGCCGGGTTCCGTCCGCACAGCCCCTCGAACAGGTCACGCGCGGCGGTACGGGCGTCCTCCGCCATCGAGACGGCCCGCGGCAGGGACGGGCTGGGCGCGGGAGAACTGGGCGGAGCATCGGAGAGAAGAGCGTCCGAGGCCGGATGGCTGGTCACAATGCGGGTCCCGAAAAGCATCGGCATGGCATCCAACACCCCAGACAGCCACCCGACACCGGAAGACCGGCCGGGAAACGTGGGCGGATGACCTATAGGTTACTTCAGCGACGCCCGCTGGGCAAAGCCGGCGCGGGGGTGCGGGCATGCGACCATGGTCTAAGGTCCGGCGGGGGACTGTTTCCCACGCAACGAAAAAGGCGCCTTCCGCCGTCGCGGAAAGCGCCTGAGTTCGGTTCCATATGCACCACCACGCGGGGGAGCCGGTCTGAACACGGATCAGACCGCCCGGCGGCCGTGCCGACTGGGAAAGTCCCAAAGTCGAATCCTGAATACCGCATTCCACCGAACAGCGCTATGCCTTTTTCGTCATATCGCGCGGATCGGAACGCAGCGCCTCCACCTCGCCATCGGAGAACAGGCGCGAGCGGGTGAGAAAGCGCACGCCCTCCGGCGCCTCCAGCGAGAAGCTGGTGCCGCGGCCCGGCACCACGTCGATGATGAGTTGGGTGTGCGACCAGTATTCGAACTGCGCCGCCCCCATGTAGAAGGGACAGCCGCCGATCTCCCCCAGCCGGACGTCCTGCCCGCCGGGGCGGAACTCCCCGTCCATGAAGCACATCGGCGCGCTGCCGTCGCAGCAGCCGCCGGACTGGTGGAAGAACAGCGGCCCGTAGAGCCCGCGCAGCTTTTCGATCAGTTCCAGGGCCGCCGGTGTGGCGACGACTCGTTCGACCATGGGCGGATGCTCCCAGAAGGAATTCAGCCGGACAAGAAAAGGGCCGGAGGCCGAATGGCCGCCGGCCCAAGGTCGTCAGGGAGGAGACAGGAAGGTTAGAAGAAGCCCAGGGCCTTCGGGCTGTAGCTGACCAGCAGGTTCTTGGTCTGCTGGTAATGGTCGAGCATCATCTTGTGGTTTTCGCGGCCGATGCCCGACTGCTTGTAGCCGCCGAAAGCCGCGTGGGCCGGATAGAGGTGGTAGCAGTTGGTCCACACGCGGCCCGCCTGGATGGCGCGGCCCATGCGGAAGGCGCGGTTGCCGTCACGGCTCCACACGCCGGCGCCCAGGCCGTAGAGCGAGTCGTTGGCGATGGCGAGCGCCTCTTCCTCGGTCTTGAAGGTCGTCACGGACACCACCGGCCCGAAGATCTCCTCCTGGAAGATGCGCATCTTGTTGTGGCCTTCGAAGACCGTCGGCTGGACGTAGTAGCCGCTCTCCAGTTCGCCGCCCAGATGGGCGCGCTCGCCGCCGATCAGCACCTTGGCGCCCTCGGCCTTGCCGATGTCGATGTAGGAGAGGATCTTTTCGAGTTGGTCGATGGAGGCCTGGGCGCCGATCATGGTGGCGGGGTCCAGCGGGCTGCCCTGCTTGACCGCGGCGACGCGGGCCAGGGCCCTCTCCATGAACTTGTCGTAGATGCTCTCCTGCACCAGGACGCGCGAGGGGCAGGTGCAGACCTCGCCCTGGTTCAGCGCGAACATGGCGAAGCCTTCCAGCGCCTTGTCCAGGAAGTCGTCCTCCTCGGCCATCACGTCCTTGAAGAAGATGTTCGGCGACTTGCCGCCCAGCTCCAGCGTGACCGGGATGATGTTCTCCGTGGCGTACTGCATGATCAGGCGGCCGGTCGTCGTCTCGCCGGTGAAGGCGATCTTGGCGATGCGCGGGCTCTGGGCCAGCGGCTTGCCGGCCTCGACGCCGAAGCCGTTGACGACGTTGATGACGCCGTCGGGCAGCAGGTCGGCGATGATCTCCATCATCACCATGATGGCCATCGGGGTCTGCTCGGCGGGCTTCAGCACGACGCAGTTGCCGGCGGCCAGCGCCGGGGCCAGCTTCCACACCGCCATCAGCAGCGGGAAGTTCCACGGGATGATCTGGCCGACGACGCCCAGCGGCTCATGGAAATGATAGGCGTAGGTGGTGTTGTCGATCTCCGCGATGGAGCCTTCCTGGGCGCGGATGCAGCCCGCGAAGTAGCGGAAATGGTCGATGGCCAGCGGCAGGTCGGCGTGGGTCGTCTCGCGGATCGGCTTGCCGTTGTCCAGCGTCTCGGCCAGCGCCAGCACATCCAGACGCTCTTCCAGCCGGTCGGCGATCTTGTTGAGGACGCGGGCGCGCTCCGCCGGGGAGGTGCGGCCCCAGGCGTCCTTGGCCTTGTGGGCGGCGTCCAGCGCCTTTTCGATGTCTTCCGCGGTGGAGCGGGCGACCTCGCACAGCGGCTTGCCGGTGATCGGGGTCAGGTTGGTGAAATACTGGCCCTTCGTCGGCGCCACCCACTGGCCGCCGATGAAGTTGTCGTAGCGCGGCCGGATGGCGACCTGCTTGCTGAGCGTTTCCAGGGCCTGATGGATCACGGCGGTTTCCTCCCGAAGCGGATTGCCCGAACTGAATGTCGTGGAATGACGTTTGGCGGGTTGTGCGCCCTGTGTCCGTTCGTCCGATGATCGGTATCCGTCACAGCGCCCCGCCGTTATCGCGGTTTCGGGGAAGGCCGGTAAATTCGACTTTGGTTGCAGAAGCTCAGGCCCCCAGATTCGGGACCGACCGTTGGCCGACAGATGATACCTTGGGCGGAGACCCTTCCGTTTTCCGGCGAGACTTCAGGACATGACGACCGACATCCGGCTGCGTTTCCTCCACCCCTCCGGCGCCATCGGACCCGGCAAGGTGTCGCTGCTGGAGGAGATCGACCGCACCGGCTCGATCTCGGCGGCGGCGCGGGCGCTCGGCATGTCCTTCCGCCGCGCATGGTTCCTGGTGGAAACCATGAATTCCGCCTTCCGCGAGCCGGTGGTGCGCACCAACGTCGGCGGGAGGGAGGGCGGCGGGACCGGCCTGACCGCCTTCGGCCAGGAGGTGATCGCCCGCTACCGCCGCATGGAGGAGGAGGCCCGCCGCGCTGCCGCCCCCCACCTCGCCTGGCTGGACGAGGCGCTGAAACCGGAGGCGGCGCTCGAAAAAGGCGCGGAATCCGCTGATCCAAAGTCCAATGGCCCGGACTCCGGCGATCCGTAAAGTCTCCCTCGACGCCGCGACCTTCCGCCGCGGCGAAACGAAGGAGGCCCCCGACCCATGCGCACCGCCGCCCGTACAGCCGCCCGTACAGCCTTGACCGCCCTGGTCCTTCTCGCCGCGGCGCCGCTCCCGGCCCTGGCCGACGGCGATCCGGCAAACGGCGAAAAGCTGTTCCGCCAGTGCAAGGCCTGCCACACCGTGGAGGCGGGCAAGAACCGCGTCGGCCCCACGCTGCACGGGCTGTTCGGGCGCAAGGCCGGCGCGGTGGACAACTACGCCAACTACTCCGAGGGGCTGAAGGCGTCGGGCATCCAATGGGACGCAGCGACGCTCGACCCCTATCTCGCCAACCCGAAGGCGGTGATTGCCGACAGCCGCATGGCCTTCGCCGGGGTGGCGAAGCCGGAGGACCGGGCCGACCTGATCGCCTATCTGGAATCCGCGACGAAGTGAGCGTCAGCGGGGCGGGAACCGGGACGGCCGCCAGCCTGTTGCCCGGTTTCTCACCCCGCAGCCGGAGAACGGCCATGGCCGACGACGACACAGCAGGACAAAAAGGCGCCGAGCCCAAGGACATTCACAAGACCGACATCGAGCCTCTTTGCGACGAGCAGAGCGGCGGCGGCGGGTCCAACCCGGACACGCGCTACCGCGGCATGCCGGGCGGTCATCCCGGCGGTTCCCGCGACGGCGACTGCGATCCGGTGTCGCGCGCCGACCCTGAGAAGGCGGAACCGGACACCGCCGAATCCGGGAGCAAGCCCGCGCCCCGCTAGGCCGATGGCTTAGCCTTTCCGGGGCCGCCCCGAATTGGTCGTAGCCGCTGACACGGTCCCCCGCTAAAACAGGGGCTCCCTCACCGGCACAACACGGGCTGCGACCGGCATGCTGAAGCGCCTTTACGACTGGACGATGGCCAAGGCGGCCTCGAAGAACGCCACCACCTGGCTGGCGGGGGTTTCCTTCGCGGAAAGCTCCTTCTTCCCGATCCCGCCGGACATCCTGATGGTGCCGATGGTGCTCGCCAACCGGCAGGCGGCGTGGCGGATCGCGACGATCTGCACGCTGGCCTCGGTGGTGGGCGGCATCGCCGGCTACATGATCGGCTTCTTCCTGTACGAGGCCATCGGCAAGGCGGTCATCGACTTCTACCACCTGGAAGCCCAGTTCGAGACGCTGCGCCATACCTTCGTCGAATACGGCGCGGAGATTCTCATCATCAAGGGCATGACGCCCATCCCCTACAAGCTGCTGACCATCACCGCGGGGGTGGCGAAGCTGAACATCTGGGTGTTCATCGGCGCCTCGATCCTGTCGCGGGCCATCCGCTTCTATCTGGTCGCCGCCCTGCTCTACTGGTTCGGGGAACCGGTGCGCGCCTTCATCGAAAAGCGGCTGACCCTGGTCACCACCGCCTTCGCCGTAGCGCTGATCGGCGGCTTCCTGGCGATCAAGCTGATCTGATCCACCCCGACTTCACTGCGGCACCGCGACGCCGTGCCGTCCTGTCCTGTTGATGCCGCAGCGAGGCATTGATGGGAGAGGACGGATGGACAGCGTGCGCGGGGCCGTGGTGGTCATCACCGGCGCGTCGAGCGGGATCGGGCGGGCCACCGCCCTGACCTTCGCGCGGGAGGGCGCCCGGCTGGTGCTGGCCGCCCGGCGGGAGGCCCTGCTCGGCGAGGTCGCCGAGGAATGCCGGGAATTGGGCGGCGAGGCCGAGGTGGTGCCCACCGACGTCACCGACGCGGAGGCGGTTCGGCGGCTGGCCAACCGGGCGGTGCAGATGTTCGGCGGCATCGACGTCTGGGTGAGCAACGCCGGGGTCGGGGCCGTCGGGCGGTTCGAGGACACCCCGTTGGAGGCGCACCGCCGCGTCGTCGAGACCAACCTGTTCGGCCCGCTGCACGCCGCCCACGCCGTGCTGCCGCTGTTCCGCCGGCAGGGCCATGGTGTGCTCATCAACACGGTGTCGGTCGGGGCCTGGGCGCCCGCCCCCTACGCCGCCGCCTACGCGGCCAGCAAATTCGGGCTGGAAGGGCTTCTGGAAAGCCTGCGGGCGGAACTGGTCGACGCGCCGGGCGTCCATGTCTGCGGCGTCTATCCCTTCTTCACCGATACGCCGGGCATGTCCCACGGCGCCAATTACACCGGCCACCAGCTGGACGCGGAAAGCCCCTTCTACGACGACCCGCAGGACGTGGCGGACACCGTTCTGGCCGTCGCCCTGCGCCCGCGCGCCCAGGCGATGGTCGGGGCGATGACCCCGCTGACCCGGCTGGGGCACGCGGTGGCGCCGCGCCTGATGGAGAAGATCGCCGGCCACGGCGCCCACCGCCATTTCAGCCGGACCCCGCCCGCCGCGACAAGCGACGGCAACCTGTTCCGTCCGGTGGAACGCGGCCGCGGCGTCACCGGCGGCTTCCGCACCCCGCCGCCCGCCTGGGTATCGCCCCTGCTCGTCGCCGGGGTCGCGGCCGCTGCGGCGGCGGCCTACGCCGGCTACGCGCGGAGCAAGAACGCAAACCACTGAGGGCTTTGAGTTCGGGAACGGGTTGGTCCAGAATGCCGGCCCGCGCCGGCAAGGACATGCGCCGGGAGGAGCCGCGGGAAGAGCCGGGGAAGCTGTTCCGCGTCGCCGGCCTGTCCGCCGTCTCCGCCCTGTTCGCCCATGACGCGGCGCGCGTGGAGCGGCTGTTCTTCGAGGAGCGGCTGAAGGCGAAGACCGGCGACTTCTGCAAGGCGATGGCCGCGGCGCGTAAGCCCTACCGCATGGTGGAGGCCGATGAGCTGGCGAAGGTCGCCGGAACGGTGCTGCACGGCGGGGTGGTCGCGCTGATCGCGCCGCGCCAAGTGCCCGCCTTCGACGCCGAGGCCGCGAAGCGCTGGGCGGCGGACGGGCAGCCGCTGCTGATCCTCGACGGAGTCGGCAACCCGCACAATCTGGGCGCCATCCTGCGCACCGCCGCCTTCTTCGGCCTGCGGCGCGTCGTCGTGTCGGACCATCCCGGACAGGCCCTGCCGTCGGAGTCCGCCTACCGGGTGGCCGAGGGCGGGTTCGAATGGGTGGAGCTGTACCGGGCGGCCAATCTGCCGACGGTCCTGAAGCGGCTGCGCGAGTCCTACCGGGTGGCCGGAACGGCGCTGGGCCGGGGCCGGGCGGTGGTCACCGACCCGGCGGCCCTCGCCACGGGGGAGCGGCCCGCCGCCGTCGTGCTTGGCAACGAGGAAGACGGGCTTCCCCCCGCCACCCTCGCCGCCTGCGAGGACATCCTGACCCTGCCCGGCACCGGCCGCATCCAGTCGCTGAACGTCGCGGCGACCGCGGCCATCCTCATCCACGCGCTGGCGAAGCCGGGCTGAGAGCCGGACCTCAGCCGCCCAGGGCGATGATCAGCACCAGCGCCACCACGATGACCGAGACGACGGGCAGCATGTCCACCCCGCCGCGGTCCCAGGTCGGCGCCCGGCGTGAGCCGTGATGCGCGCCGTGGGCGTGGCCCAGCCCCTCGTCGGCCCAGCCATGTTCGGACGGACGGGCGCCGGGTGCGGAGACGGCGGGAGCCGCCGGGCTGGCGATGGTGACCACCCCGGCCCCGCGCTGGTAATCGCTGCCACCACCGCCGCGCGGGCGCTTCAGCCGCTCGTCGGTCAGCTCCACGTCGATGCCCGCGGCCTCCAGCCGCTCCACCACCACGGCGACCTCCTCCGGGGTCATCGTCTCCACCGGCACGTCCTTGCCGAGCTGCTCGACGCTGAGCCGGTTGCCGTGCTGGCGTCCCTTGGCAATCAGGCGCTGGAGGGTGGCGTCGTCGATCGTCATGATTCTCTCCCCGCGGTTCCACCTTGGACTGAACATTCCGAAGGGTAAACACGCGGGGCCGCGGAAGGCTCCCGCGCAAAGGCGCCGACTTGCCTCCGGGGCGGGGCGACCCGACATAATCCCCAAATCCTACGCCATCGGAGAGGCCGAGATGCTCGGAATGTTCATGCGCAAGCCCCTGGCGCTGCCCAGCGCGGCGGAGGCCCTGCCCGGACGCGACACGCCGGTTCCCGTGCCGCCGCGCCACCACGTCAACGGCAACCCGCTGACCCCGCCCTATCCGGAGGGGCTGGAGGTCGCGGACTTCGGGCTCGGCTGCTTCTGGGGGGCGGAGCGCAAGTTCTGGAAGGTGCCGGGCGTCTGGTCGACCATGGTCGGCTATCAGGGCGGCCACACGCCCAACCCGACCTATGAGGAGGTCTGCTCCGGCCGCACCGGCCACACCGAGGTGGTGCGCGTCGTCTACGACCCGGCCAAGGTCGGGTTCGAGGAGCTGCTGCGCGTCTTCTGGGAGGCGCACGACCCGACCCAGGGGATGCGCCAGGGCAACGACGTCGGCACCCAGTACCGCTCGGCCATCTACACCCACACGGACGCCCAGCGCACCGTCGCCGAGGCCATCCGCCAGTCCTATCAGGCCCGCCTGGAGCAGGCCGGTTTCGGCCCGGTGACGACGGAGCTGCGCGAGGCCCCGCCCTTCTACTACGCCGAGGACTATCACCAGCAGTATCTGTCCAAGAATCCCGCGGGCTATTGCGGGCTGGGCGGGACCGGGGTGACCTGCGCGGCGTGACGCGGTCTTGCGGTGCGGGGGCTGAACCATGGAGACGGTTCCCGCCCCCACTGCGGCATCCGGGCGACAGGGTTAAGCCGGCTTGAACGGGGCGGTCCCTTGCGGTTGCGCCTGCCCGTCCCTTCCGGGTATGGTTCCGGCGGTCCATGAAAGCTCCAGGGGGTAGCCCCGCGGGGCGCCGCCCGAGAATTCCGCGCCCAATCCATGATCAAGGAAAGAACCGAGCTGGCGACGCCGCACCTGAGCGGCCTGCTTGACTTCTGGCTCACCAAATGCACTGGCGGGAAGCCGCCGGTGTCCAGCAGCATCGCCCCGGCCGACCTGCGGCCGTGGAAGGATAATATTGTGATTTTCGAGGTCATCGGCGACGACGACTTCGTTTATTCCTATTACGGCCAGTCGCTCGCGGCGGCCTTCGGGCATTCGCGCCTGGGCGCCACGCTGGACGATCTGCCGGAGGAGCAGCGGGCGATCCTGCGCCCCGAATACGCCTCGCTCCTGCGCGAACGGCTGCCGGTTGCCCGTGTCTACACCGCCGATTTCAGCGGCGTCATGCGGACCTGGGAGCGGCTGGCGCTGCCGATGTCCAGCGACGGCGAAACCATCGACAAGATCCTGGTCGCCGCCTACGAACTGCCGCCGGACGAACCGCCCTGCGCCGCGCTCATCCCCGCCGCGGCGGATGAGGAGGCGGAGGTGGAGATCGACATTCCGGATGATGACGGGCCGGATGATGACGGGCCGGATGATGACGGGCCGGAGGCGGACGACGCGGTGGACAGCGAATCCGAGTCCCTTGCGGACGAGGGCGCCGACATCGACGACGATACGGACGGGACCGCGGACACCGAAGCCGGAACCGAGACCGAGACCGAGACCGACGATACCCCCGACGACGACGCCGACGACGGCGAGTCCTTCTCCACCGAACAGAAACCGGGAGCCCCGGCATGACGCCGCGCACGCCCCACCTGACCGCGCCCGCGACCCAGTCGGGAGTCGTCACCGCCGACGAATTCAATCTGTGGTGCGCGCTGAACGGCCGCCCCTTCAACCTGATCCCCAACGCGCGCCCGGACGGGCGGCTGCTGTGGGACGTTGAGGTGCTTCCCGGAACCCCGCGCGCCGGCACGGTCTATTCGACCAACCTCGGCGACGAGGCGCTGGCGGTGGTCGCCGGGTTCGCCTTCCTGTCCGGCGTCGAATGGGCCTATGAGGCGCGCCCCGCGGAAACCGCCGTCCCGCCCCCGGCGTCGGACGCAGCGGTGGACGCGCCGGACGAGGTGGAGGACGTCCTCATTCCCGACGCCGAGGATCTGTCCGAAGATCTGCCCGAGGCCCTGTCCGAGGAAGCGGAGTCGGAGGAAGCCGAGGACGACACCTTGGCCCACGAGGACGACGCGGCCTATGAGGACGACGCGGAGGACATCGGCGACACCGACACCTTCGACGACGAATCCGAGCCCGAATCCGACGAGGCAGCGCTGTCCGTCGGCGAGGACGATCCCTACGCCCTGCCCGGCACCACGCTTCTCCAGAATCCGCCGCCACGCCCGCCGCAGCAGCATGACGAGACGGTCCTGGCCCGCAACGCGCGGATGCTGGAGACGGTGCTGCGGAACTTCCGCGTCCGCGGCGAGATCATGGACGTGCGCCCCGGCCCCGTCGTGACGCTCTACGAGTTCGAACCGGCGCCGGGCACCAAGTCGGCCACGGTTATCAACCTGACCGACGACATCGCCCGCTCGATGAGCGTGGTCACCGCCCGAATCGCCATCGTGCCGGGCCGCAGCGTGATCGGCGTCGAGTTGCCGAACCCGGTGCGCGAGATGGTCTATCTGCGCGAGATGTTCGACCATGCGGCCTTCGCCGAATCGCAGGCCCACCTCGCCATCGCGCTCGGCAAGGACATCAGCGGGGAGCCGGTGGTCGCCGACCTCGCCCGCATGCCGCACCTGCTGGTCGCCGGCACCACCGGTTCGGGCAAGTCGGTCGCCATCAACACGATGATCCTGTCGCTGCTCTACCGGCTGCCGCCCGACCGCTGCCGCTTCATCATGGTGGACCCGAAGATGCTGGAGCTGTCCGTCTATGACGGCATCCCGCATCTGCTGACCCCGGTGGTGACCGACCCGAAGAAGGCGGTGATCGCGCTCCGCTGGGCGGTGCGCGAGATGGAGAGCCGCTACGAGGCGATGTCCAAGCTCGGCGTGCGCAACATCGAGGGCTACAACGCCCGCATCGCCGAGATGATCGCCAACGGCGAGCCGATGCCCCGCCGCACCGTCCCCGGCGAGGCCGAGGCCGTCTTCGACCTGACCCCGCAGGAGCCGACGCCGCTCCCCTACATCGTCGTGATCGTGGACGAGATGGCCGACCTGATGCTGGTGGCCGGCAAGGAGATCGAAGCGGCGATCCAGCGGCTGGCCCAGATGGCCCGCGCCGCCGGCATCCACCTGATCATGGCGACGCAGCGCCCGTCGGTGGACGTCATCACCGGCACCATCAAGGCCAACTTCCCGACCCGCATCAGCTTCCAGGTCACCTCCAAGATCGACAGCCGCACCATCCTCGGCGAGGCCGGGGCGGAGCAGCTTCTCGGCCAGGGCGACATGCTCTACATGGCCGGCGGTGGCCGCATCACCCGCGTCCACGGCCCCTTCGTCTCCGATTCGGAGGTCGAGGAGATCGTGCAGTTCATCAAGTCGCAGGGCGCCCCCAACTATGTCACCGCCATCACCGAGGAAGAGGATGAGGCGGTCGCCGACGAGGACGACGAGAGCGGCGGCGGCAATTCCGGCGACGACCTCTACATGCAGGCCGTCAACCTGGTGGTGCGCGAGGGCAAGGTGTCGGTCAGCTTCATCCAGCGCCAGCTCCAGATCGGCTACAACCGCGCCGCCCGTCTGGTCGAGCGGATGGAGACGGAGCGCGTGGTCGGCCAGGCCAACCACCAGGGCAAGCGCGAGGTGCTGCTGTCCCCCGCCGGCCTGTCGGCCAAGCGCGCCGGGGTCTGAACGCAGGAGATGGGGCGATGAAGGCGCATTTCGAACGGTTCGCGCGCTACAACCGCTGGGCCAACCGCCGCCTCTACGCGGTGGCGGCCGACTTGTCGGACGCCCAGTACCGCGAGGACCGCAGCGCCTTCTTCCGCTCGGTGCGGGGAACGCTGAACCACATCCTGGTGGCCGACCGGGTGTGGCTGCGCCGCATCGAGGGCGACGGGCCGACGCCCTTCGCCCTGGACGAGATCCTTTATGACGGCTTCGACGATCTGCGCGCCGCCCGCGAGGCGGAGGACGAGCGCCTCATCCGCGTCGTGGCGGAGCAGGAGGAGGCCCGCTTCGCCACCGACCTCCACTACCGCTCGCTGGCCGGGCAGGCCTTTACCATGCCCTTTTCCGCGGTGCTGGCCCATGTGTTCAACCACCAGACCCACCACCGCGGGCAGGCGCACACCCTGCTGACGCAGTTCGGGCTGGCCGCGCCCAGCATCGACTTCGCCTATTTCCTGTTGGACAAGTAGGCGCGCCGGGCCCCTTACACCGTCCTCACATGCGCGACGGCGACAGGCGGAACTCCACCACTTGGCTGGTGTGGGCGAGCTTGTCGATCAGTTCCATCGGGTCCGGCGTGCCGTTGGCCTGGAGCGTGAGCTGATACTCCAGGTGGCCGCTGCCGTTGCGCAGATGGAAGGCCCAGGACACGATCTCGTAGCCGTGCTCCAGCGCCTTGACGCGGATCACATCCGCCGGGGGCGCCTGATTGCGCTCGAAGACGAGCATCACCTGGACCACCGTGTGGTGGGGCAGCACCGCCTCCAGACGGCGGAAGGCGCTCATCACCAGAATGACCAGAAAGGCCAAGCCGATGGCCGCGGCGTAGAAGCCCAGCCCGACGGTCACCCCGATCGCCGCCGCCGTCCAGATCGACGCCGCGGTGGACAGGCCGCGGATGGAGAAGCCCTCCCGCATGATGACCCCGGCGCCGAGAAAGCCGATGCCGGTCACGATGCCCTGGACGACCCGCGTCGGATCGCCGCCCCCGCCGGTTCCGCTCCCGATGCCGCCGTACCACAGGCCGGGATAGGCGTTGACGACGGTCAGCGCCGTCGAAGCGAGGCAGACCAGCGCGTAGGTTCGCATCCCCGCCGCCCGCCCGTGGAAGGAGCGCTCGTACCCCATGAGGATGCCGAGCCCCAGCGCCCCGACCAGATGCAGCAGGATGACGCCGTTCACGGCCAATTCGGCCGGCGACCAGTAGGCGGACAGGTTCAGCATGACGCCCCTCCCCCCAGGACGATCGGTCCCGGAAAGCACAGTGTAGCGCCGATTGGTTGGCGAAGGATCACCCTACCCCAGCCCGCCCAGCGTCCAGCGGGCGAGCAAAGCCACCAGCATACCCTCCGCCGTGGCCAGCATCAGCCGCAGCATCAGGCTCACAAGGTCGGTGAAGCGGTCGCGGCGGGGGAATACCTCGGCCAGCATGCCGGCGACGGCACGGCGCAGGCTCAGGCTGACGAGGCCGATCACCAGCGCCACGACGGCGGTGCCGACCACATAATAGAGTGCGCCCTTCCAGCCGGCGAAGCTCTGCGGGTGTTCCAGATAGAAGAGTGTGCCGACGACGATCCAGACGGCGGACGGCCAGACCCCCACCATGTCGGCGCCGCCGGCCGGCCTGGCACCGCCGGGCGCCGGCATCGGAGACTCCGGTGGGGGCTCCGGCGGGGGCTGCGCGCTCCAGGGCACCGCGGCCTCCGTCAGCCCCCCGGCACGTGCCGGAAAGCCAGCACGCGGGCCGGGCGGCCGTCCTCGTCGGACAGCGGCAGCAACAGTTCGACGAAGCGCGCGCCCGGCAGCATCGGGTCGTCGCGCACCAGCAGGCCGCGCGGCTCCCCCGTCTCCAGACAGGCGCGCAGGTCGGCGTTGAAACGCGCCGCCGCTTCGGCGGGGTGGCAATCGCTGACCGGGCGCGGCACCGCGCGCTGGCCGATCCGGCGCTGCACCGCCCGCCCGCAGGCGCGGTAGAGGAAATCCTTGCCGCCGCGCAGCGGCTCCATCAGGCACAGGCGCGGCACGCATTCGCGGATCTGCGCGGTGTCGATGTCGCGCGCCTCCGGCATCGCGCGCCCGCGCCGGACGCGCAGCCAATGGACGTAGATCAGGCTGGCGATCTGTGGGATCTGCTCGAGGTCCAGCGGCTCCGACCGGCAGACCGGCGGCGCGGGGGGCGGCGGCGGAACGGCGGCCGCGGCCGGAACCGCGCGCACCGGCGCGGCCGCCACGGCCTCCGCAACCGGCTTCGCGGCGGCGGGCGCCGGGCGGCTGGCGAAGACCGGCTGACGCTCCGGCCGTCCGCCGTGCTTCTTCAGCATCGGCAGCGGCGCCCAGGTCTGGCAGGTGTGGTAGGAGCGCGTGACCTTCCGGTAATCCTGGCTGGTCGCCGTCCGGCACTCCCCCTCCGCGCTGTAGCGGTCGACGTGGACGAGCGTGTTGTCATCCGACAGGGCGCGGTCGCCCCCCCACGAAACGCAGGCGGCGCAGGCGCGGCTGTCCTTGGCGAAAGCGTGGGTCATCGTCGGGTGCGAACTCCGGAGGCGGTCAGGACGGGTGTGCGGGCTTCTCCCGCTGGCGAGGATCGGAACACGCCGGGTTTCCGGCGCACCCCGATTGATGACGCCCTTTCGGCGCGGGTTCAAGCCTTGCCTCGCCGCCCGCTGGCGATGTTTCAGACATGTGGCCCGCGCATCATCCCACCCCTTCCCCCGCGCCGCCTTGTTCCCTATAAAGGGGCCTCGCAACGACATATTGATCCGTGCCCTCTCACACCCGCGCCCCTGCCAAGGGGCCAATGGCGCGAGGGGGCTTTTGCTGCACGAACGTCGAGAAGCGGACCCATGCCCAAGCGCACTGATATCAAATCCATCTGCATCATCGGCGCGGGGCCGATCGTCATCGGCCAGGCTTGCGAGTTCGATTACTCCGGCGTCCAGGCGTGCAAGGCGCTGCGCGAGGAAGGCTTCCGCGTCATCCTGGTCAACTCCAACCCGGCCACCATCATGACCGATCCGGGTCTGGCCGACGCCACCTACATCGAGCCGATCACCCCGGCCGTGGTGGCGAAGATCCTGGAGAAGGAGCGCCCCGACGCCCTGCTGCCGACCATGGGCGGCCAGACCGCGCTGAACACCGCCATGGCCCTGTCCGACGACGGCACGCTGGAACGGTTGGGCGTGGAGATGATCGGCGCCAAGCGCGACGTCATCGCCAAGGCCGAGGACCGCATCCTGTTCCGCGACGCCATGGACAAGCTGGGCCTGGAATCGCCGCGCTCGCGCCTCGTGCGCAACATGCAGGAGGCGACCGAGGCGCTGGAGTTCGTCGGCCTGCCGGCGATCATCCGCCCCAGCTTCACGCTGGCCGGCACCGGCGGCGGCATCGCCTACAACCGCGCCGAGTTCGAGGACATCGTGCGCGGCGGCCTGCGCGCCAGCCCGGTCGGCGAGGTGCTGATCGAGGAATCGGTGCTGGGCTGGAAGGAGTATGAGATGGAGGTCGTCCGCGACAAGGCGGACAACTGCATCATCGTCTGCGCCATCGAGAACATCGACCCGATGGGCGTGCACACCGGCGATTCGATCACCGTCGCCCCGTCGCTGACGCTGACGGACAAGGAATACCAGATCATGCGCAACGCCTCGATCGCGGTGCTGCGCGAGATCGGGGTGGAGACCGGCGGGTCCAACGTCCAGTTCGCGGTGAACCCGGCGAACGGCCGCCTGATCGTCATCGAGATGAACCCGCGCGTGTCGCGCTCCTCCGCGCTGGCGTCGAAGGCCACCGGCTTCCCGATCGCCAAGATCGCCGCGAAGCTGGCCATCGGCTACACGCTGGACGAGTTGACCAACGACATCACCGGCACCACCCCGGCCAGCTTCGAGCCGACGATCGACTACGTCGTCACGAAGATGCCGCGCTTCACCTTCGAGAAGTTCGCCGGCACCGAGCCGCTGCTGACCACCTCGATGAAGTCGGTGGGCGAGGCCATGTCGATCGGCCGCACCTTCCAGGAGTCGGTGCAGAAGGCGCTGCGTTCGATGGAGACCGGCCTGACCGGCTTCAACGAGGTGCGCATCGGCGACAGCGACACGCCGGACGCCGCCGCCATCCGCGGCGCGCTGGCCCGGCCGACGCCGGACCGCCTGTTGGTCATCGCCCAGGCATTCCGCCACGGCTTCACCGTCGCCGAGGTCCAGCAGGTCTCCAAGTACGACCCGTGGTTCCTGGAGCAGATCAAGGCCATCGTGGACCGCGAGCAGGCGATCCGCAGCGGCGGCCTGCCGAAGGACAAGGCCGGCTGGCAGGCGCTGAAGCAGATGGGCTTCTCCGACGCCCGTCTGGCCGAGCTGGCCGGCACATCCGAGGGCGAGGTCGCCGAGGCCCGCCGCGCCGCCGGGGTCACGCCGGTCTTCAAGCGCATCGACACCTGTGCCGCCGAGTTCGCCTCGCGCACGCCCTACATGTACTCGACCTACGAGACCGACGGCACCGGTGCCGCCGAGTGCGAATCGGACCCGACCGAGAAGAAGAAGGTCGTCATCCTGGGCGGCGGGCCGAACCGCATCGGCCAGGGCATCGAGTTCGACTATTGCTGCGTCCACGCCGTCTACGCCCTGCGCGAGGCCGGCATCGAGACCATCATGGTCAACTGCAACCCGGAGACGGTCTCCACCGACTACGACACCGCCGACCGCCTGTATTTCGAGCCGCTGACCGCCGAGGACGTGATCGAGCTGGTCCGCGTCGAGCAGCGCAACGGCACGGTGCTCGGCTGCATCGTACAGTTCGGCGGGCAGACTCCGCTGAAGCTGGCCGACGCGCTGGAGAAGGCCGGCATCCCGATCCTCGGCACCTCGCCGGACGCCATCGACCTCGCCGAGGACCGTGAGCGCTTCCAGAAGCTGCTGCACCAGCTCGACCTGCTCCAGCCGGCCAACGGCCTCGCCCGGTCGCTGGAGGAGGCGGAGACGGTCGCCGCGCGGATCGGCTTCCCGGTGGTCATCCGCCCGTCCTACGTGCTGGGCGGCCGCGCCATGGAGATCGTCCACGACATGGCCGGGCTCAAGCGCTACATGGGCAACGCCGTGAAGGTGTCGGGCAAGAACCCGGTGCTGATCGACAGCTACCTGCAGGACGCCATCGAGGTGGATGTGGACGTGGTGGCCGACGCCACCGGCCAGGTCTACATCGCCGGCATCATGGAGCACATCGAGGAGGCCGGCATCCATTCCGGCGACTCGGCCTGCGCGCTCCCGCCCTACTCGCTGCCCGCCGAGACCATCGCCGAGATCGGCCGCCAGGGCGAGGCGCTGGCCCGCGCCCTGCACGTCGTCGGCCTGATGAACGTCCAGTTCGCGGTCAAGGACGGCACGGTCTACATCCTGGAGGTCAACCCGCGCGCCAGCCGCACGGTGCCCTTCGTCGCCAAGGCCACCGGCACCGCCATCGCCAAGGTCGCCGCCCGCGTCATGGCCGGCGAGAAGCTGGCCGACTTCACGCTGAACGGCCCGACCCCGCCGCACACCGCCGTGAAGGAGGCCGTGTTCCCCTTCGCCCGCTTCCCCGGCGTCGACATCGTGCTCGGCCCGGAGATGAAGTCGACGGGCGAGGTGATGGGCCTCGACCACAACTTCGCGCTGGCCTTCGCCAAGTCGCAGCTCGGCGCCGGCGTCACCCTGCCGGTCCAGGGCACCGTCTTCATCTCGGTGAAGGAGCGCGACAAGCCGTCGGCCGTGCAGATCGGGCAGAAGCTGCACGCCATGGGCTTCCGCGTCCTGGCGACCACCGGCACCGCGGCGGCGCTGCGCCAGGCCGGCGTCCCGGCGGAGTCGATCAACAAGGTGGTGGAAGGCCAGCCGCACATCGTCGACGCGATGATCAACGGCGAGGTGCATCTGGTCATCAACACCACGGACGGCGCGCAGGCCCTGTCCGACAGCTTCAGCCTGCGGCGCACGGCGCTAACCTACAACCTGCCTTACTACACCACCATGGCCGGTGCACGCGCGGCGGTGGAAGCGATTGCCGCACTCCGGAACGGCAGCCTTGAAGTCGCGCCGTTGCAGTCGTACCTTAGCGGTTCCTATTAGGACGGTTTACGGCGCGGCGGACCTCCTCCGCCGCGCCGTAGCTTTCCCAGGGCGCTGCGTCGGCATGGTGATGGATTGAACGATGGAAAAAGTTCCAATGACTGCGGCGGGATACAACCGCCTGCAAGAGGAGTTGAAGCACCTCAAGACTGTCGAACGGCCCAACGTCATCAAGGCGATCGCCGAGGCGCGTGAGCACGGGGACCTGTCGGAGAACGCCGAATACACCGCCGCGCGTGAACGCCAGAGCTTCATCGAGGGCCGCGTCGCGGAGCTGGAGGACAAGATCAGCCGCGCCGAGGTCATCGACCCGACGAAGCTGTCCGGCAGTTCGGTGAAGTTCGGCGCCACCGTCACGCTCGCGGACGAGGACACCGACGAGGAGATCACCTACCAGATCGTCGGCCAGGACGAGAGCGACATCAAGAACGGCATGCTGTCCATCCAGGCGCCGCTGGCCCGCGCGCTGATCAACAAGTCGGTCGGCGACAGCGTGGAAGTCTCCACGCCGGGCGGTTCCAAGGTCTACGAGATCGTCACCGTCGCCTTCAAGTAAGCGCGGGTTCAAGCTTCAGGGGCCGGTTCGCAAGACGCGGCCCCGCCACCGACCGCGAACCGAAACGCCCCGCACCGACAACCGGTGCGGGGCGCTTTGTTTTCATCCTTTGTTTCATCCCTGGAACAGCCTGCTAGCCCCGCAGCCGCTCCGCCAGGAAGGCGCTGACCCGTTCGATGGCATCCTTGCGGGCGGACTCATCGGTGCCGACCGTCGCCTCGCCCGCCGGGGCGGTCGCCAGATTGCGGCGCTTGCGCAGCGGCGCATGGGGGGAGTCGAAGCCGTGATGGGCGTCGGGATAGACCACCACCTCGGTGCGCTCCTTCACCGGCTCGCGGCTCGCCAGTTCCAGGCAGCGCTCGGCCGGGGTCCATTCATCCTTGCCGCCCAGCAGCATCAGCAACGGCCCTTCCGGCTGCCAATCGGCGTCGCTCAGCGGCGTCCGGCAACCGGGATAGAAGGCGATGGCGGCGCGGAAGCCATTCCCCTGCCCGCCCGGCCCATAGGCGGCCAGCACGGTGCCCGCCCCCTGCGACCAGCCCATCAGGGCGATCCGGTCGCTGTCGACGTCGCTGCGCGCGCGCAGATAGGCCAGCGCCGCCCAGGCGTCGCGCTTGCGCTCCTCCGTCGCCCGGACAGGGCGGTCCTTCACCGTGCAGACCTCCGCCACGCCGCGCGGGCCGAAGCTGTCGACCATCAGCACCGCGTACCCCTGCTCGCGCAGCGTCAGCGCCCAGTCGATGTGCCGGGAGGCCACCCGCCCGGTCTTCGCATAGAGGCCGCTGCAGCCATGCAGCAGGACGACGGCGGGATAGGGGCCGTCGGCCCTGGGGCGCAGGAAGCGCCCGGTCAGGGGCGTCGGGGCGCCACTGGTCAGGTCGGCGTCGAGCGAGGGGAAGCGGACGATCTCCTCCGCATGGACGCCCGGCGTGGCCGCCACCGCCGGCGGGGAGCCGAGCAGGGGCGGCAAGGCCAAAGCGGCGGCGAGCGCCAGCGTCGGCAGGAAAAGGCGCGGCGGAAGGGCACGGCGTCGGGGTGAGGCCATCATCGTCTCCCGGTCACGGGCAATATCGGCATAGTCGGTTGCGCGCAAGTTTATCACCTTCGCCGTGGAAAGCATCGCACGTGCGAAGACGGGCAGGAATCCATTTTCGGAAACGCTCGGCGTTACAAAATTGCGCGAGGGCCGCGTTCCCGAAACGCGAACAGCCGACACCACATCCCATGCGCGGGGTACGGTGCCGGCTGTCCCGGAAAAGGCATCGCGTCGGTGCGGCGCCGCGTCAGCGGCGCGCCACTCGGGTCGAGGACTCGCCCTCGTCCTCCTCGTCGTCATCCTCCAGTGAGTCGGGGATGTCCGGCGAATCGACGTCGATCGGCACACCGGGGGTGTGCTTCGACGTGCGGATCGACAGGGCCGACTTGACGTGCGCCACGTTGGGCGCCGCCGTCAGCTTCGTGGTCAGGAAGCGCTGGTAGTCGTCCCAGTCCTCCGCCACGATCTTCAGCAGGAAATCATACTCGCCCGCCAGCATGTTGCATTCACGCACCATGGGCCAGGAGTTGACGAGTTCCTCGAATTTCTTTAGGTCCACTTCAGCTTGGCTGGACAGGCCAACCTGGGCGAACACGGTGACACCGAACCCGAGCGCGTCGGGGTTGATGTCGGCGTGATAGCCGCGGATGAAGCCCGCCTCTTCCAAGGCGCGGACACGCCGCAAACACGGAGGGGCAGAGATGCCGGCACGCCTCGCGAGTTCTACGTTGGTCATCCGGCCGTCATTTTGCAGGTCGCGCAAAATCCGCCGGTCAATTCGGTCGAGTTTGACCCGCCGCATGGTTTGCTCGGTCGCTCCGGGGGTGATTTGAAGAAAGGATATTACACGGCGAAGCCATCCACGCCAAGCAAGAAACCCGTATCGGCGTTGGTGGAAAAACTTTCTATCGATGTATCCGGCCCCGACGCCCACCCAGACGCGACAACCAGCCGCATCCCCAAACCATTCGTGTGACGATGCATTCCTCTCTTTCCGGTTCCCTTACCTGCTGGGTCGTGTCGGACGGCAAGCCCGGCATGGAAAACCAGTGCATCGGCCTTGCCGAGGCGCTGGGCCTCACTCCCGTCGTGAAGCGCGTGCGGCTGCGCAGCCCGTGGCGTCAGCTCAGCCCCTTCCTGCGGCTGGGCAACCGCTTTGCCGCCGGGCCGGAGGGCGATCCCATCCGCGCGCCCTGGCCCGACCTGATGATCGGCTCGGGTCGCCAGGCCATCGCGCCGCTGCTGGCCGCCAGCAAGCAGTCGCGCGGGCGGACCTTCACCGTCTACATCCAGGACCCGCAGATCAATCCACGCCATTTCGGCCTCGTCGTGGTGCCCCGACACGACCGGCTGCGCGGCCCCAACGTGATGGCCACCCGCGGCGCCCTGCACCGGGTGACGCCCAAGCTGCTGACCGAGGCCGCGCAGCGCCACGCCCCCCGGCTCGCCGACCTGCCGCACCCGCGCGTCGCCGTGCTGATCGGCGGCACCAACGGCGTCTACGCCCTGACCCCGACCATCATGGGCGACGTCGCGGAGAAGCTGTCGGAGTTGGCCCGCAGCAAGGGAGCCGGGCTGATGGTCACCCCGTCGCGCCGCACCGGCGCCGACAACGAGGCGATCCTGCGCGCGCGCCTGAACGGCCTGCCGGCGGAGGTGTGGAACGGCACGGGGGAGAATCCCTATTTCGCCTATCTCGGCCTGGCCGACGCGGTGGTGGTGACCTGCGACAGCGTGTCCATGACCTCGGAAGCCTGCTCCACCGGAAAGCCGGTCTATGTGATCGAGCTGGAGGGCGGCTCGCCCAAGTTCCGCAGTTTCCACGAAGAACTCTACAAGGAAGGCATCACCCGTCCCTTCACCGGGGCCTTGGAACACTGGACCCACCCAACGTTGGACGACACCCGGCAAGTCGCCGAGGAGTTGCGCCATCGCCTTCTGGCCCACCGTGCCAAGCACGGCGCCTGAAATCCGGCGCGCACCACGCTTCGCGATGCCGCGGCGTGTTGTTGTTTGCTTGCGCTGTTCAGGAAGGAATCCTGTCAAACGGTTCATGAACGCTAATTCATTTAGCGCGTGTGCCGCCCTATGGTAACTCGCCTTTACCGCTGGGACGCATTGGATCTTTTCGCATGGTTTCGCCTGACGCGGTCCAGGATGCCTTCATCCGCTCCCTGGACGATGCCCCGACCAAGGATGACCCCTACCGCCACTGGCTGCTGTCGCGCGCGCTCACCGACGAGGCCGCGGACGGCATCGCCGCCTTGCCCTGGGCGCCGCCGCCGATTGGCGACACCATGGGCAAGCGGGACACCAACAACGCCACCCGCAGCTATTTCTGCGCCCGCAGCCGGGCCGAGCATCCCGTCTGCGACGCGGTCGCAACGGCCTTCCAGCGCCGGGCGGTGACGGAGGCGATCGAGCGGACCTGCGGCGTCGATCTGGCCGGCACCTCGCTGCGCATCGAATACTGCCAGGACACCGACGGCTTCTGGCTGGAGCCGCACACCGACATCGGCGTCAAGAAGTTCACGATGCTGATCTACCTCTCCAAGGGGCCGGACTGCGCCAACTGGGGCACCGACGTGCTGAACGCCACCCGCACCGTCGTCACCCGCGCGCCCTACGCCTTCAATGGGGGATTGGTCTTCGTTCCCGCGACGGACACGTGGCATGGCTTCGCCCCGCGCCCGATCCGCGGCGTCCGCAAGTCGATCATCGTGAACTATGTCGGCCCGGAATGGCGCGCGCGCCACGAGCTGGCCTTCCCCGACACGCCTGTCGCCTGAATTGCCGTGGCCTGAATTGCTGCCGTCTGGAGACCGCCCCATGTCCATGCCCACCTCCCTGCTGGATCTGGACCGCTTCCGCGCCACCCCGCTGCAGCACGAGCCGTTCGACTTCCTCTGCGTCCCCGGCTTCGTGAAGCGGGAGCATCTGGAGACGCTGCACCGCGACTACCCCAAGGTGGACAAGCCCGGCTCCATCCCCCTGGGCGTCTTCCCGCAGGGGCCGGCCTTTGACGCCCTGATCGAGGAGTTGCGCGGCGAGGCGGTCTGCCAAGCCTTTTCGGAGAAGTTCGGGCTTGACCTGTCGCGCTACCCGACCATGTTCACCGCCCGCGGCATGTGCCGAGCGACCGACGGCAAGATCCACCCCGATTCGGCCAGCAAGATCGTCACCGTCCTGATCTACATGAACCCTCCCTGGGAGGCGTCGGGCGGGCGCCTGCGCGTGCTGCGCAGCCCGAACCTGGAGGATTACGCCGCCGAGGTGCCGCCGGACGAGGGCACGCTGCTGTGCTTCCGCCGCTCCGACACCTCCTGGCACGGGCACCATTCCTTCGAGGGCCGGCGCCGCGCCGTGCAGATGAACTGGGTCCGCAACAGCGTCTACATCTGGCACGAGCAGTGGCGCCACCGCGTCGGCGCCTGGCTGAAGAACCGCAAGGGCGCCGCGCCGGCCCACTATTGAGGGGCATTCCCCGGGCGGTCGGGGTGAAACATCGTCCCCATGATGGGCCGGCATGGCAGGCTTTCCGATGACAGCGCGCCGGATCTGGACCATATGTTCGGCGCGGCCCTATGGTCCGCACCAGACCAGATCGTGACGGACAGAGCGATGCCCAGCACCCACCACACCAAGGTTCTCATCATCGGCGCCGGTCCTGCCGGCTACACCGCGGCCATCTACGCGGCGCGCGCCAACCTGCAGCCGCTGATGGTGCAGGGCATGCAGCCGGGCGGCCAGCTCATGATCACCACCGACGTCGAGAATTATCCCGGCTTCGCCGACCCCATCCAGGGGCCGTGGCTGATGGAGCAGATGCAGAAGCAGGCCGAGCATGTCGGGACCAAGATGGTCTTCGACCTGATCACCGACGTCGACTTCAGCCAGCGCCCCTTCGTCTGCAAGGGCGACTCGGGCGACACCTACACCGCCGACAGCGTCATCATCGCGACCGGCGCGCAGGCGCGCTGGCTGGGCATCTCCAGCGAGGAGATCTACCGCGGCTTCGGCGTGTCGGCCTGCGCCACCTGCGACGGCTTCTTCTTCCGCGGCAAGGAGATCGCAGTGATCGGCGGCGGCAACTCCGCGGTGGAGGAGGCTCTGTACCTCACCAACCACGCCTCCAAGGTGACGGTCATCCACCGCCGCGACAGCTTCCGCGCCGAGCGGATCATGCAGGACCGGTTGTTCCGCAACCCCAAGATCGAGGTGGTCTGGGACAGCGTCGTCGAGGAGATCGTCGGCGAGGGCGACGGCTCGCTGGGCAACCCGCGCGGCGTCACCGGCGTGCGCGTGAAGAACGTGAAGTCGGGCGAGGAGCGGGTGATCCCGGTGGCCGGCGTCTTCGTCGCCATCGGCCATGTCCCGGCCACCGCCGTCTTCCAGGGCAAGGTGGAGACCGACTCCGAAGGCTACATCGTCACCGCCCCCGACTCGACGGCCACCAACGTGCCGGGCGTCTTCGCCGCGGGCGACGTGAAGGACAAGATCTACCGGCAGGCCGTCACCGCCGCCGGGATGGGCTGCATGGCCGCCCTGGAGGCCGAGCGCTGGCTGGCCCACCACGAGGGCGAGCCGAGCCCGGCGGGCAACTGGTAAACTGTTGGCGGGGGCCGGGCGACCGGTCCCCTCTTACCGCCCCGGTTGGTCAGCGCCGGTTCATCATCCCATCGACGCTGAACCGCCCGGCCCCGGAGGCGATCAGCGCGAGGAAGCCGCCGATGATGGCGAGGTTCTTCATGAACTGGATGCGCTGCATCCCCTGGGCCTCCGGCGGGTAGGTCCAGTAGCGGTGAGCGATCAGCGTCGCCATGATGGTGAAGAGGACCAACGCCGCGGCGGCCAGCCGCGTCCAGGCTCCCAGCACCACGGCCAGCCCGCCGAAGCACTCCACCGCACCGCCCAGCGCGGCCAGCAGCATCGGCATCGGCAGCCCCTGCCCGCCCAGACTTTCAGCGAAGCCGCCGAGATTCATCAGCTTGCCGAAGCCACTTTCCACGAAAATCGCTCCGATCAGCAGCCTTGCGGCCAGCAGCAGCGCGTCCTGCGCGCCCGTCGCCGCCCGGTCCGCTCCCCGCGTCCGGTCGAAATTGTAGGAGGCCATGGCGCCCTCTCCCGCGTCCATCGGACATCCCAGGAGAACGCGCAGCCCCACCCTGTTGTTTCGTCCCCTGTTCTTTTGTCCGGCCCCAAAAGGACGGGGCGCCGCCCCGAAGGACGGCGCCCCATCGAATCGCGGGCCGCCGGGCGGTGCCGACTACTCCAGCATGGAGCGCAGCATCCAGGCGGTCTTCTCGTGGATCTGCAGGCGCTGGGTCAGCAGGTCGGCGGTCGGCTGGTCGTTGGCCTCCTCGGCGGTCGGGAAGACCTTCCGGGCGGTGCGGGCGACGGCCTCATGCCCCTCGACGAGCTGGCGCAGCATCTCCTGGGCGTTCGGAACGCCCTGCTCCTCCTTGATCGAGGCGAGCTTGGTGAACTGCGAGAAGCTGCCCGGCGCCGGATAGCCGAGGGCGCGGATGCGCTCCGCCACCTCGTCCAGGGCAGTCCACAGCTCCGTGTACTGGGTCATGAACATGGTGTGGAGCGTGTTGAACATCGGCCCCGTGACGTTCCAGTGGAAGGAATGCGTCTTCAGGTACAGGGCGAAGGTGTCGGCAAGCACGTTGTTCAGGCCTTCGGCAATGGCCTTGCGGTCGGCTTCCGCGATCCCGATGTCGATCTGCATGGTTTCTCAATCCTCCGAGGGGTTGTCTTCCATTCTTGGCTGCAATCGAGGCTACGCCCCGCTGCGCCCCGGGTAAAGATCCTACTTTAGAAACTTTCTAAAAAGCAGCCCTGCGCAACCCGCATGCCCCGGCATGCCGTGAAGGCCTCCCCGACAAGCTTGGGCGCGCCCGGTGCGGGTCAAGATGTGCGCCGCAACCGCATCCGTATCAAGCATCGGGATCGGGCATCGGGATCGGGCATCGGTATCGAGCGGCCCGAACGCGCGGCCCCACGGCGTCAATGGTACAGCCCGACATAGGCGACCAGATCCTGGCCCGGCACCCGCTTCACGAAGGTGGTTTTCGGCTCGATCCGGTCGCTGGCCGGGTTCAGCCAGCGGTACTCCACCCAGCCCTCGCCCGAGTCCCGCGCCACCGACAGGATGTCACGGACGATGTCGCGCCCATCGGGGTCCTTCACGTTGATCACGCTGACCCCGACCCCGGCGGGCCGCGGCGGATAGACCTTCCACACCCCGGCGAAGTCGATGACCGTGACGTAGAGCGCCCCGTGCTTGAACTCCCCGTCGCGGTTGAACGCCGCCGCCGCCGCCTCCAGCCCCTGGGCGGCGATCAGCTCCGCCGCCTTCAGCGCGACGGCGCGGACCTGCTCCCGCTCCGGATCGCCGGGCTGCGCGTGCACACCCGCGGGGTGGAGCGCTACGATCAGAAGGGCGGTCAGCAAGCCCCATAGGACGCGGAGCGGCGGCACTCGGACGAAGGCGCTCATGGCAAATCCCCCGGACCGGCCAATGCGGGAACGTCATGCGGAAAAGGGCGCCGATCGGTTCGCCCACTGTCGAAAGAAAGTCGGCCTCCGGCAATCCGCAATCCTGCGGCCTATTGCCGCAAAGTTCCGCGCGGGCCACACTGTCCCCAGCGTCCGGCACCAAAGGCCCGCCCGGCCTCCGCCGATCGATCGGCTCCATCCAACGGTGCGCGCCGGCCCGGACCGCATTTGGGAGGAGCAACGCATGCGCATCGCAATCATGGGGGCGGGCGCGGTCGGCGGCTATTTCGGCGCACGCCTCGCGGCGACCCACGGAGCCGAGGTGCATTTCATCGCCCGCGGCCGGCATCTGGAAGCCATCCGCCGCGACGGTCTGCGCATCGAGAGCGAGGCCGCACCCCTGCATCTGACCGACGTCCGCGCGACCGACGACCCGGCGGAGGTCGGGCCGGTCGACCTCGTGCTGTTTGCCGTCAAGCTGTGGGACACCGACCGCGCCGCGGAGGCCTGCCGCCCCCTGGTGAAGCCGGGCACCGTGGTCGTCACCGTGCAGAACGGCGTCACCGGGATGGACACGCTGTGCCAGATCCTGGGGCGGGAGCATGTGGCGGGCGGTGTCGCCCACATCGGCGCCACCATCGCCGCCCCCGGCGTGATCCGCCACACCGGGACGCTGGCCCGCCTGACCTACGGGGAGCTGGATGGGCGCCCCTCCCCCCGGCTGACCGCTTTCCACGCGCTGGCTGAGGCGGCCGGGTTCGAGGCGGTGCTGTCCGCGGCGATCCTGCGCGCGCAGTGGGAGAAGTTCGCCTTCCTGGCACCCTTCAGCGGGGTCACCGCCCTGACCCGCCAGCCCGCCGGGGTGATCCGCCGCGTTCCGGAAAGCCGCGCCCTGTTTCTGGACGCGGTGGCGGAGGTCGCCCGGCTGGCCCGCGCCCGCGACATCGATCTGGGCACCGGAATCGTCGCCCGCGTCGAGGCTCTGCTCGACGGCGTGCCGCCCGCCATGACCTCGTCCATGCTGAACGACCTGACGCGGGGCGGGCGGCTGGAACTGCCCTGGCTGTCCGGGGCGGTGGTGCAGCTGGGGTCGGAGCTGGGGGTGCCAACGCCCGTCCACCGGGTGGTCGCGGCGGCCCTGGCGCCCTACGCCGACGGACCGCCCTAAGGAATGACACCCCAGCGGGGGCGGCGTGACGTCATGCCGCCCCTTTTTTCCATCGACAGGTCCCCCGCCACGGGTGGACCATAACCTTGAAAAGGCACTGTTTTTAAAGCACCGGACCAGTCCGGCACCCTGTCAGGGCCCTGTCTCTTATACACATCTGACGCTGCCGACGATTATACGCGAGTGTAGATCTCGGTGG